>NZ_BEWW01000299.1 GCF_002933955.1 Prevotella sp. MGM2 | reverse complement strand
TCGTATCTTTGTAACAGCCAAGCGGGACCTCCTTGTGGAAAGTCCCGCTTTTTCATTGTATTTCAGGTCAATCCGAAGTGCTCTTCGCCGTATTTCTTTCCGAAATTTCCCGTAGTCGAATGCAAATTCCAAGTATTCGTGTTAATATTCCGATACGGACTTTTATGACAACCGTGCTTGCAATCTATACTTTAACATATTGAATTGTTGTAGAACGTTAAAAATGTTAATCTCTGCGACCTTTCCCTTTACTTCGCCCGGCAGTGATTCTTACTTTGGCATGAAATGTGCATCCACGTCTGCCAATTTAATTCAACCGGACGGTATTACCGCTTCTTTTAGCTGGAGTTTGACGGAAGGTGTTTGGGGTAGATTTCTTTTATGCGGTAAAAACGATTTATATCATTCTTGTTATGTTTGGAAAAAATTGTACTTTTGTCGCAAGATTTAAAATAGTATTCACCCTGATGGACGACTATTACGCGGAAAATAACCGATGACAGGCCGAGAAGCCAGCCTATAGGCGAGTTTCTCCGGTCTTTTCTTTAATGTTTTAGGAGAAACAGTTTATGCGAACCTATTGGAATATCGACCACACGCTGCGCACGATCGACGAATGGCAACCCAACTGCTGGGTGCAGGTGACTTGTCCTACACCCGACGATGAAGACTTTCTTTATAACACACTCAAAATTCCTGATTATTTTCTTGACGACATCCGAGACAAGGACGAACGTTCGCGTTATGACTACGATGACGGATGGTCACTGATCATTTTGCGTATCCCCTATGTCAAAGAGGTCCGTTCACGCACTCCTCACACAACGATACCGTTGGGTATCATACTAAATAAGGGAGTGTGCATCACGGTGTGTAACTACGAAACGAATATGATGATTGATTTCGTCTCATATCAGCAGAAGCGTAATCTGGGTTTTACGGACTCTGTGGATCTCGTTTTCCGTCTTTTCCTCTCCGCGGCAGTGTGGTACCTCAAACGTCTCAAGCAGATAAATATCCTTATAGAGGAAGCCAAGCGTAATCTCGACCGGAAAATAGACAATGAGGATCTTATCGGCCTTTCCCGGCTGCAGGATAGTCTTACGTATTTTATTACGTCCATCCGAGGCAATGAGACACTTCTCTCCAAATTGAAATTCAAACTGCCGGTAGACGAACTTGATGCCGATCTCATAGAAGACGTGACTATTGAGATGAACCAGGCACGCGAGACGACTAATATATATACCAATATTCTTGACTCGACCATGGAAACCTATGCCAGTATTATTAACAATAATATGTCCGGTGTCATGAAGCAGATGACCTCTGTCTCCATTATTCTTATGTTTCCGACGCTTATCGCCAGTATCTTCGGCATGAATCTCATTTCAGGGCTGGAAAATACGTGGTGGGGATTCCCCTTGGTTATTATTCTTTCTTTTTCCATTACAGGCGTATTCTATGCGTTGTTCCGTCGGAAAACATGGATATAGCATATAGGGGTTGCCGAAGATTCCATAAACGGGGAAACTGTTTCGTTAAATAACCCGTCAGTAGCCAACTCTATTTCCGGCGGCATGTAGACAACTTTTATGATTATAACATTTTTAACGTCAGATAACTGCAAAAAGGCACATTTCCCTCTATTTTTTTGGCTATCCCGAAAAAAATAACTTCATTTGCACTTAACAATAAAAACAGGTTTATTCAGACAAGAAAATTATCATGGACGAGAATAAGAACCCAGAAGTAGCAGAAACAATATCCTCCAATCCCGTTCCTGCTCCCCAACTCGCCGAGACGACGGAAGCCGCAGAGGAAACCGCCGCCGATGCCGTGGTTACAGAAGAAGTGAAGGAAAATACATATCAAGAGACGTCAGCAGCAGTAGTGCCCGATACCAAAGCCGCTGTTATCAGCCGTCTCAAGGACATTGTCATTGCAGGTGGAGAGATAGATCGCGCAGAAGTGGAGATGCTTAAGCAGACCTATTATAAATTACATAATGCCGAAATAATTGCTGCCCGTGACGCATTTGTCGCAGCCGGTGGAAATGTTGAGGATTTTATGCCCGCTGCAGATTCTGATGAGGAAAACTTCAAGGCACAGTTGGGCCGCATACGCGAGTTGCGGGCCGAAGCCCTTCAAGCTCTCGAAAAGCAAAAGCAGGAAGGATTGGCTAAGAAACTCGATATCATAGAAAAGATAAAGAATATGGCCGGGTCGCCTGAAGAAGCCGACAAGAACTATGACATTTTCAAAAATCTGCAGAATGAGTGGAAAGAAGTGAAAATGGTGCCGGCCGAACGTGCTACGGAATTATGGAAAAACTATCAGCTCTATGTGGAGCAATTCTACGACCAGCTCCGGCTGAACCACGAAATGCGCGCTTATGACTTCAAGAAAAATCTTGAGATTAAAACGCGCCTTTGTGAGAGTGCCGAGAAACTGGCAGAAATAGAGGACCCTGTTTCAGCTTTCCATCAATTGCAGCAACTTCATCAGGAATTCCGCGAAACAGGTCCTGTGGAAAAAGAAAAGCGTGAGGAAATTTGGACACGTTTCAAGGAGGCTTCTACAGTAGTCAATAAGCGTCATCAACAGCATTTTGAAGCTTTGAAGGCGCGTGAGGAAGAGAATCTTGTGGCAAAGACTGCGCTCTGTGAGAAAGTAGAGGCTATAGAAACTGAAAATATTAAAAGTTTTAGTGAGTGGGAGACGGTGACAAAACAAGTGCTTGATTTGCAGGCGCAATGGAAAACTATAGGTTTTACGCCCAAGAAGATGAACGCTAAAATCTTTGAGCGTTTCCGTGCGGCCTGTGATAGTTTTTTCGCCACTAAGACTGCTCACTTCAAGAATTTGCGTGAGACTTACGCCGCTAATCTTGCTGCCAAAAATGCCTTGTGTGAAAAAGCTGAAGCTCTGAAAGATAGTACCGACTGGACTGCTACTGCTAACAAACTTATTGATCTTCAAAAGGAGTGGAAGCGGACAGGGCCTGTGAACCATAAGACTTCCGACGTTGTTTGGAAACGTTTTAACGATGCCTGCAATTACTTTTTTGAGAAGAAAAATGCAGCAACGGCCGGGCAGCGTGAAGAGGAAGCCGCTAATTGGGAGAAGAAAAACGGTGTTATCGCAGATTTGGAGAAGTTGTTGGCCGAACCGGTTGAGAATGTGCAGCAGGCTGTGCGTGAATTGCAGGCACAATGGAATGAAATCGGACATGTGCCTTTCCGCAAGAAAGAAAAAATATATAAGCGTTATCGTGAGGTGTGCGATCGCATTTATAAGGAGTTGCACATCAGTGCCGGACGCCGTAACCTTGAGAATTTCAAGAAGAATGTGGCTGAAAAAGGTGGTAATGAGTTAACCCGTGAGCGTAATCGTCTGACAAACGCTTATGAAGCCAAGAAGCAGGAGATTAATAATTACGAGACAAATCTTACTTTCCTTAATACGAAATCGAAAGGAGCAAACAGTTTTGTGAAGGAGATAAATCAGAAAATCGAAAGACTGAAAGAAGATCTCAATCTGATTCTTGACAAGATTCGTGCTGTCAACGAGCAAATTAAGGTGGAACAGAAATAATTTCTTCTGAATAATCAGAAAGTTTTATATGGTTTAAGAAAATAACGGACATTTCACCGGAGCAGGTGTTGTGTCCGTTGTTTTTTATGTGTCAGGCAGGAAATATTTTAATATGTCTTATCCGGTATGGAATACATCATATATCTTTGTAGGCGCATCGGAATGCTGCTTTGCTTTTTGCCGTTCTGTTTGCCATTTTCATGAAACCTTTTTAATCAATCCGTAATTTTTTCTACATTATGCGAAAATGTTTTTTACTCCTTGTGTTAGCGTTTGTGACATTGTCTGTTTTTCAGTCGTGTTCCAGTGATCTAGAGGTTCCGTTTGAGAATGATCCGTCAATGACTGTAACACCTTCAGGTGCAGGAAATGAGGATTATTTTCCTATGGATGACGGGGCTTCCGCCTTATCTAATGATCCGGCAGAAGCCTTGCGCCAACTTGTTGTTAATATCAAGCCTGAAAGAGCCCTTTCGAAGGGCGATCTTATCATTACAGACGAACAGTTTGCCGAGATTAAAGCCTTTGTAGATGAAAACTTGAGGCGCGACAATGAGACGGACACCTATAAAGCCATTTTCGGATGGCTGGTGAGCAATTTGCAGTATGCCCATGGTTCGACAGTGGCCTATCTTGACCCTTATGATGTGTTCAAACGCCGTACCTGTGTTTGCCAGGGATATGCCAATTTGTTGAAGACGATGTTGCTTACACAGAACATACCGGCTTTCGGAGCGAATGGTTGGTTGGGTAATATTGGTGCACATGCGTGGAATTATACCTATGTGGATGATGAATGGATTGTCAGCGATGCTACCAACAATCAGTGGTTTTTCATGAAGGATGTGTCGAAATACCGTAATCAGCTGATTCCATTCAGTACGGAAATAAGTCTGTTTGAAGATGACCGGTTTACCTATGATTTTCAGGAAAGACAGTTGAATGTTTCTGAGGTTAAGTACGCAGATGAGGCTCATTTGACCATTCCTTTTAGTGTGGGCGGCTATAAAATCACTAGTTTTTGTCCGGCAAAGCCTGTGCCCGAAAATTTCAAGCAGTTATATTTGGGTAAGAACATACTTACGTTCGGCGCGAGCCTTAATTTCTTTTCGGAATGCACCAACAGCATTGAGGAAGTTTTCATCGATTCGGCCAATCCGGAACTGAGCACTTACAAAGGGGTGGTGTACGGACGGTATCAGCAGGCGCCCTATTATATTCCGGCCGGCATGAAGCGTGTGGAGTTGAGGCTGCTCGAGAAGGTAGAGAAAAACACGATTTATAATTTGCCCTATGTGGAAGAAATCGTTTTTGCTGAGGGTACCAAATATCTGGAGGCTTATGCCATTGAGAATTGTCCCCGGTTGAAACGCGTTTACGTGCCTGAGACGGTGACGGTTATAGAAGAAAATGCCATATACCGTTGCCCGTCAGATGTTGAGATTGTCAGGGGAATCACCGGTATTCATAATGTACAGATGTAAGTTATGCCGGCATTGGCTTTGAAGCAAAAAGTTGTAGGTCCTCTATTTTAACATTATTTGCTTTCGGCCGTAAAATGTTGTATCTTTGTAATAGCGGAGCGGGACTTTTCATCTGAAAGTCCCGCTTTTTCTATGGTTTTGAAGGCTTTTTGAGCGTTTTTTGGCAGTGTGTTTTCCTCAAATTCCCCGTATTGTAATTTAAAATGCAAGTATTCGTGTTAAGATTCCAATAAGGACTTTTTCTTTCTTGCTACTTACAATCTATATTTTAACACTTCGAAATGTAACAGAAAGTTAAATATGTTAAAGTTGAACTCTTCGATAAAAAACATTCAGTGCGATTTTTGTCTATATAATTGTGATATTTTGTAAAAAATGTTTATATTCGTGTCGGGGTACATGTGCTCCGACACAAATATTGCAGATAGGAAGCGTTATGCTTGTTTTGTCAGCCTGAAACACTCAGACAATAGGCAAAACGGTATGATTGGCTCACGCTTATGTTAAAAGAACTTGCAGAAGGGCCAGAAGCAAGACAAAATGAAACATCAAATGAAACTTACCTCATTAGTGAAATCCTGTATGTCAATTGTCTTATGTTTGTTTGCAGGCGCAGTGGCACACGCCCAAATCAATCTTGCAGGCGTTTATGAGCTTAACAGAAAAATTGAAGGAAGTGTATATCAAATGTATCTTGAGCTGGACTTTGCCAACCAGCGACCGGATTTTACACAGACCTTTACAACCAAGACCGCTGTCTTTAAGTTTTTGCCGGAGGATTTCATGAATGCCAAAAAACTCAAGAAATGCTTCCAGGGAACGAAAGCCTCCGGTTTTGGTAAATATCGTGAGAGAACTCTTTTTTCTTTGACTGAAGAATTCAGGATTACCAATCCTCACTTGAAAGGCGGCGTTATCATTGCTGATTGGGAAAATGAGGTGGCCAAAACCGGGAAAGTGGTTATCATACCTAATGAGGACGGTTCCATTGTCACTTACGGGCTTACGGCTTTAGACCGCTCTCTTAGTCCTGACGGAATGCGTCTGGAACTGGTTAAGGACCTTTTGCCTGCCGGTGCTCCCGGACATCGGAGACAACGTGTGAAGGAAACTTCTATTGACGAAATTAAAGAACAATGCGAGAAGGATCTTCCTGGTATTATATGCCTTCTTCAAGACATGCCGGATGATGAAACCGAAACCGATATACAGCCGGCTGACGCCCCAAAACCAGCCGGACCATTGCCAAAAAACGGAAACGATGACATCAAGATTGACCTTTGGAAAGATACTCAGGCCATAAGTTTTCATTTCCATACGATTTCCATAGGTGGTGATTTCGGCAAGTTCGAAACACATGCACTGTTGGATTTCTGGCCTGAGGATAACGGAGAAATCTCAATGCGCATGTATGGCACTACCGTATATGTTAATAGCGGGAACAGGCGTGAGTATGAGAAAATATACACCGGGCGCAGAAAGGGAAATAAAATTATTTTTACACGCTGCATGGATTCGCTGAACGGTAGAGATTATGAGCCGTTGGAGAGTTGGGAACCGTCGGAAGTTGTCATTAAGAGTCCGACCCAAATAGTGTTCGACCGGTGCACATATACCAAGAAGATAAATTAGTCCGTTTTTTGTGAATTTTATGTGAGACACCATTATGGGCCTTGTTCGGATAAGCCTATGGAATGCGGATTCCTTCATGTGGAATGAAGGTTCGCTGTCCTGCCATTTCAGAGTGGGAAGGCAGTGAGAGTTTTACGGATAAAGACATTCGGCCCGTAGAGGCTGTTGTAAAACTGAAGCGGAGGAGTCGCTCTAAAGGACTCCTCCGCTTTTGGTAAATTTCAAGTACAGGTCTGCTGTGCGGAATATGGCTCGTTCTGCTTCCGGTTCCCGTTGCAGTGTGGCCCTAAATGCGGAATCAGAATTTGAAGAAAGAAGAAGGCGCGGTGTCGGATGCCGGTGTGAGCATGGCTGACACCTTGTTTGCTCCGGGCGTGAGATTAATGGCGCCGGAAACCGTTGCCGATGTGGGGCGCAGGGTAAAAAGGGCACAGGCTGCGGGAGACGGCAGAAGACGGCGCAGACTGACGGCTACGGCGCCCATTGTGCGGCGCAGGTTTATTTCTACGCACGGATGGAGGCGCAGTGAAAGGTCGGTGTGGCGCACCAGCATCATGTCAACGCCCAGCAGTCCTTGATAATGGCCGTCCAGCAAGGGCGGCAGACGGCGCAGGAGAGACGTGCGGACGGCTTCAAGCACCGTGTGTGTTTCGGGCGGCAGGAGAGAGAGTAATGTGGCTTCAGATGCAACAAGATTGCCGGCATAGCCGCCTGTAGGCGTGGTGGTGAAAAGTGACAGGCCTTCATAGACGGCATGTCCGTCGGAGAGCATCCGGAACTCCATGGCAAGGTCTGCCACGCGATGGTAGAAAGGTTCTGCTTCGATGGCTCCCTGCTCGCGCAGGATGCGCAGCACGCGGCCCTGGCGGCTTCCGCTGTTTTCCGAGCGGTCGGCCGGCGACATGCGGAATACACCGCGTCCGCTGCCTGACCATGGTGCCTTGAGCATGATTTCGCCCCAGCTGTCTGTCATTTGCCACACCTCGTTAATTGATGTGCACCAGCATGACCGGCCTACAGTGGCCGGTACATCCTCGCGCAGGAGCGGCAGCAGACTGACCGCTGTTTGCCGGCTTGATAACTGCCGTATTGCTTCAAGTTTGTGATCGGGAGGAAGCAGGTGTGACGGAGCACCCAAACCGGCCATCCGGTGGCGGACAAGGGCGTCCCATCCCCATGGAATGATGCCGTCGATGGTCTCCCATCTTGTGGCAGTCAGTTCGTTTTCGTGGATGAAAGCCGGTATGGCCGACTGTGGGGCTGGCAGATGATCGGGTAATAGGATAAGATCGTCTTCCGCCGCCCATACGGCCGGTAGTGCGCTCAGGTCGTGTGCCAGCGTGCGTGCGGCACTGGTGGGATAATAAAAAGGTGATCCGGCGGCTAAAGCCTCATCGTGAGAGGGATTGAATATGTGGAGTTTCGGCATGTGGAATAGAACATGAAAAGGCCTGGAGGCACGGCGGTGGTTGCGGGAAACGGCAAGGCGCTTAGAGTTCCTTGTCGGCCCAGGCTTCGAAAGTACGTTTGGCGCAGTCGTAACCTTCGTGATAGAGGTCGGTGAGTTTTTGGATGTTGTTTTCCAGTCGGTCTACTTCAAGCGGGCGCTCGGGGCGTATGGCCAGAATGCGTCCTTCGTCTTCCAGACGTTCCACCAGTTCCAACTGGCGGTTGTAACAGGTATGGCGTTTGCTCAGCAGGAGGCGTAGCCGCGGGTAGTCGCGGTAAATGAAACGCGGTGTCTTGAGGTCGCGGTCGGGTGAGCGGTAGCCGCGGTTGCGTGTGAGTACCACTATGTTGAAAGGGTGTCCGGTAGCTTGCGCCCGCTCCACAGGGATTGAGTCGATAATGCCTCCATCGAGCATCGGCTGACCGTCTACTGTGACTATCGGACACACGAAAGGCAGGCTGCTCGATGCTTTGGCCAAGAGCAGGAGGCGTTTGCTGTCGCTGCGTTCGCTGAGATAACAGGCGCGTCCCGTTCGGCAGTTTGTGGTTACTATTTCAAATGTCATGGGGTTGGCAAAACAGGCTTCATAGTCGAACGGTAATACCTCGTTGGGGATTTTTTCGTACAGGAATTCGCGGTCGAGAATGCTGTGCTGGCTCCACAGGTATTTTATGCCGATATAGCGGTGCTTGTCGAATAGGTCGATGTTGCTCAACTTGGCGCGTCCGCGTTGCCGGCTCATGAACGACAAACCATTGCAGGCACCAGCCGAAACGGAGGCACAATATGAAAAATGTATATCGGCGTCCATGAAATAATCGAGCACACCACTGGTGAATACGCCGCGCATGCCGCCGCCTTCGAGCACCAGACCTATGTCGGATTTTAATACTGTCATCTTGTATTTTGTTGGATAGGGGTGCTTTTTGCACCTATAAAAGCATAAAAGCTTTACAAAGGTATAAGTTTCCCAAAGAAAATCAGTATATTTGCGCAAACAAAAAGAATTTTTAAGAATAGGTAATACATCGGTCGGTTTTTCGGCGTGCAATACAAGACCTTATGTGAAATAGGCTTGCCGCAAAAGAATCGGAGGTGCATTCATGTTATAAAACCTTCTTGTCTATGCTATTCTCTAAAGAAACATACGTGAACCGCCGTGCCGAATTGCGCCGGCTGGTTGGTAGTGGACTTATCGTTATTTTCGGAAATAACGATAGCCCGATGAACTACCCTGCCAATGCTTACAAGTTCCGTCAGGACAGTAATTTCCTCTATTTCTTCGGTCATCATCGCGATGGTCTGGTGGGAGTGATCGATGCCGACAGTGGCGAAGAGGTGCTCTTTGGCAATGAAATAGATATAGATGATATCGTATGGTATGGTTCCGTAACCTCTGTGGTTGAAATGGCCCGTGAGTGCGGTGTGGAAAAGAGTGTGCCCATGAACGGTCTTCAGGTATGCGTGGAAGCGGCCCGTAAGTCGGGCCGTATCGTGCATTTTCTGCCTCCTTACCGCCATGATACGATGATACAGATCATGGATTTGCTGGACATCCATCCTTCCAGACAACGCGAAGCGGCTTCGCTGGCTCTCATCAAGGCAGTGGTGCAGTTGCGTTCTAAAAAGAGCACGGAGGAAATCGCAGAATTGGAACGGGCTGCAGCCATCGGCTATGAAATGCATACCGCAGCCATGCGTCTGTGCCGGCCCGGCGTAACGGAACAATATATAGGTGGTGTGCTTGATGGCATTGCTGCCAAATTAGGTTCTATCACATCGTTCCAGAGCATCGTTTCGATGCATGGGGAGATACTTCACGGTTATCCTTCTACGCGGTCGCTTGAGGCTGGTCGTCTTATGCTCTGTGATGCCGGGGCCGAAACCATTGAACACTATTGTTCGGATCACACGCGCACCACTCCTGTAAGCGGTCGCTTCACACAACGGCAGAAAGATATCTATAATATTGTGGTGGATTGTCATGATTTGGCCCTCACACATGCCAGACCCGGTGTACGTTGGTGGGATGTCCACATGGATGTGTGCCGACTCATGACAGAACGCCTCAAAACGCTCGGACTCATGAAGGGTGATACGGAAGAAGCCGTTCGTGCCGGCGCACACGCTTTGTTCTTACCGCATGGATTGGGGCACATGATGGGTATGGATGTACATGACATGGAAGGACTGGGACAGACGTATGTGGGCTACGATGACGAAACACAGCCGTCATCACAATTTGGTACGGCTTCATTGCGTTTTGCACGTCGCTTGGAGGAAGGCTTTGTGGTTACCGACGAACCTGGCATCTATTTTATCCCCGACCTTATTGACTTATGGCATAGTCAGGGTATCAATTCGGAATTCCTTAATTTCGGAGAGATAGGAAAATATAAGGATTTCGGCGGTATACGCATAGAGGATGATGTGCTCATTACATCCGATGGCTGTCGCTTTCTTGGCGAAAAACTTATTCCCTATAAAGTAGAGGATGTGGAATGCTATATGGCAGAGAACGGCGAATAGTGGGTGCCGCAATGCTTCCGTTTTTTATATGTAATTTATCATTAATTTAAAACTATAAAAACAATGAACAAAATGTTATGTCTGGCAGCAGCTCTATGCTTCATGCCGGCTTCTGTAGTGGCACAAAGCAATGCTGCGGCCAAGAACGATACGGTTAAGTTTACCGTTGTTAAGGAAAATCCGATTACCAGTATCAAAGATCAGAATCAAAGCGGTACTTGCTGGGCTTTTTCTTCTCTTGGTTTTCTTGAAGCTGAATTGTTGCGTATGGGTAAGGGAAATCATGACCTTAGCGAGTCATTCCTTGTTTACCATACCTATATGGATCGTGCCGACAAAGCTGTGCGTACGCACGGTGATGCCAGTTTCTCACAGGGCGGTTCTTTCTATGATGCCGTCTATTGCTTGAAACACTATGGTATCGTACCTCAAGACGCTATGCCTACGAAAGGCCATCTCTATGGTGATTCACTTTATAATTTTAATCAGCTTGATGCCGTAACTTCTGCTTATGTCGGCGCCATTGCCAAGGGAAAACTCAAGAAAATTTCTCTCACTTGGAAGGATGATCTTTCAAATATCTACAAAAACTATTTCGGCGAACTGCCTGCATCTTTTCAGGTGAACGGTAAAACTTTCACGCCCCAGAGCTATGTAAAGGAACTTGGCATCAATCCTGATGATTATGTATCGTTGACCAGCTACACACATCATCCTTTCTATTCGAAATTTATTCTCGAAATTCAGGATAACTGGCGTTGGGCTGAGAGTTACAATCTGCCGCTTGACGAATTTATGGAAGTGTGTGAAACTGCAGTGAAGAAGGGTTACACCTTTGCTTGGGGTGCGGACGTGAGCGAAAAAGGTTTCGGCCGTGACGGTATAGCCAAAGTTCCAGCTAATATGAAGAATACCGACATGACCGGATCTGACGCCGCACGTTGGACTGGGACAAATGAGCGTAACGGTGCTGTCATCAAAACTAATGATGATGAACTTGCCATTACTCAGGAACTCCGTCAGATAGGCTATGATAATTGGGAAACTACCGATGATCATGGTATGGTCATCTACGGTATAGCTAAAGATGACAAAGGTAACGAATATTTTATGGTCAAGAACTCTTGGGGCAATTACGGTAAATACAATGGTATGTTCTATGCCTCCAAAGCCTATGTGGCTTATAAAACGATGAATATTCTTATTCATAAGGACGCTGTTCCTTCCAAAATTGCCAAAAAACTCGGTCTTAAGTAATAGACGGATATAATTGGTGATATTGGCCGGTAATTGATTTGAAAGCGTCAATATATAAAACATTACAGTCGCGGATATTCTAAACATCCGCGACTGTAATGTTTTAACTATCCCACCATGTACGTGTTCTGATCAATGAAATAATAGTCTCATACTAGGTATTTGCCTATTGAGGAAACAGTAATAATTCATTACCAATGGTTTTATTTGAGTTTAAAAGCAGGAAGGGAGGTGCTTAATTTGTTTTTCAGATGTGGGAAATGTAATAATATCTTTATTACTAAATAGTAATTGGTTTTCATTATTAATGGTTGTTGTTCGTTTTTTTCATTACTTTTTTCGTCTTATGTAAAAAAAGATCTCAAAAATATTGTCTATATAAAAATAAAGTCTTAAATTTGCACTCCGTAAGGCCAAATCATTAGGAGAGATGGTAGAGTGGTCGATTACAGCAGTCTTGAAAACTGCCGTGCTGAGAGGCACCGGGGGTTCGAATCCCTCTCTCTCCGCAATAAACCTTGAAAATCAAGGATTTGCAAAATTGGTACACGAATTTGTACACGAAAGCCCCATTTTTGGGGCTTTTTTCATGTCCTTTTTAGAGTGATAACTCCGATAACAAAGAAGCCCGGCACAAACCGGGCTTCAACATTGTTCCACAACGTGAATTGTGGCTTTCGCAACAATGTGGATGCAAAGATACTGCATTTTTTAGAAAATCCGCCTTAATCCGGCAAGAATCTTTTTAATCCAATTCAATATCGGCACACGTTTCAAGTATAACAACACCGCTACAAATAGCAATGAAACATAAAAGGCATATCGCCATCGGTTTGGGTCGGGCGCGGGTGATTCCTTAATTTGGATGTTGGAATTTTCACGAATTGCATTTGCTTCGCTTTTGCATTGCTCTTGCTTTTCGTTTTCGCTGCTTTCGCCTTTTTCTTCAACATTCGATTCTATCACCGTTTGTCTTATAGACTTGACCCCGGAAAACTCCCCGACATTATCCACCTTGGCTTTTGTCGTTGGCGGGGAAACCGGGGAAACATCAGGCTTTCGCCTTGGCGTGTCAAGCGGAACGGGGTGTTCAAACTCAATTTCCGTGATTGTGATTTTCCCATGTTCCGACCGGGTTGTGTCTATAAACTTGGACAACTCCTTTTTTTCAACCTCTTGCACCGCCATACTATCAGCGTATGAAGTTTGCTTTGTTTCTTGAACCTTGCGTGTTGTTCCGCAAGATACAAGCAAGGCAAAAACGGCGACAATTGCGATAACTCTTTTCATGCTATATGTTTTTAATGTCCGCAAGACGGCGCAACCAACCATTCAAGAACCGCTTGTTGGTGTGCTTCATCAATTCTTTTTCGGTTGCCTTGCGCCCAATTCTCTTTTCATAGGCGGCAATACTTGACGTGGTTATGTCTTTAAGGAACTTGACACGTGCGTTGTATATCACATTAAACAATTGGTCAGGGTCGGCAAAGTTCACCGCCGCCAAAGTCTTATTTCCAACAATACCGTCCGGGGTTACACCCAAAAGCCGTTGGGGAATGACAATGCCGTGTTTTCCTGAACCCCAAACCCAATCAACAAGAATGTTTGCGATTTTCTGTGATTGGATATTGTCAGCTTTCCACCTGTCCCAAAACGCGGGTTTCAACACTCGATTGCGGACATCATCATTGGTTATCAATTTAAGGTCAGCAACATCAACATCACCGTCCCCGTCCTTGTCATATCCGCATCGCTTCCACGTTGCGATTGTTACACCTTTGTTCGTTGCGCCGCCCGCATCTGCCGGGTCATTCGCAAATCCGCCCTCCCATTTCAGGATAAACGGCAATAATTTATCGACATCTGCCATCTTCTTTTAGTTTTTATATTCGGGCAAAAGATATTGGATATTCATTGCAACTTCGTGAAGCACGGAACGAACTTCATCTTCGTTCACTTCCACATCGTGCGTAAACTCGCAGAATACAGAACCAACCCAATCATGGTTGTTGTCGCTCAATCTCTTTATTGCGACCTTGTTTGTTCCACAAGCCGAAAGAAGCGATTTGGCGAATCGGTCTTTTACTTGTTCATCAATGTTATCAAAGAACATATAGAGGTTCTTTGCCATGTCCGAACAAAAAACCGCCACTTCCGACATCTTCAAATCCTGAATCTTGGGTTTCATGGATTCAACCCCCTTGCGCTTGGATTCAAAGTAAATGCTTATCATTGATTCATTGCCAAGTGGGTGTGGCTGCACGATATAGACCCTATCAGCGTGTAACTCGTGCAAGGCTTCCCAAAGTTCACCATGCACGATTGCGGAATTGTCCGCCCGCCGCCTTTGTTTCACTTCGTTGTTTGTGCGTATCTGTTCAATCTTTAAGTCCGTCATTTTGTCCTTTGTCTTTTGATTGTACGCAAACCACGCAACAAGGATTGTCCCTATTGCGCTAATGATAGCCGGGATATATTCCATCATTTCCATGTTTAAGTGAATTGAAAACACTTTCCGACTTTGACAATCGTTGTGTCTATTGGATAAACACTCAACAAGGGTTCGCCCCGTTCCTGCCGTGCTTTGTTCAATGCGGGCATTTGGTTTTCCGCTTTCTGAATTGCGGAAATCAGAATGTCCGACCCGGTAAAGCAAGAACGCCTTTCACCGATTGCAACACCGCTTGCATCCTTTTGGTAATAATCGCCGGATTGGTCGGGTGTCGTGTTGAAAGTTGCAAGAACCACTTGCATTTGCATTCGTAAGCCGGATGAATTTTTACCCGGATATTTTGTTGGCTGAATGATTGTCTTTTCAATCAAGATACGGCGATTGAACAATTCTTCCATGTCAATGCCCTTGCCAATTATTACATCGGCTTCCACTCCAAGTTAACAAAATCTTGCCATTGCCTTTTTCTGTGTTTTTAGTTTGATAAATCAGTTTTCAACATCACATCCAAATCTTCGGTAAACTGCAAGTATTCCTTGTAATAGGCAACTGCCTTGTCATTGGGTGCAATACCCAACACGTGCTTGTTGTAGCTGTTCACAAGGTCAAATTCTGCCGTTTCATCAATGACTGAACGGATAATTGCCTTTTTTAAGTTGGATTTTGTCGGCTTGCTCCAAATGCGGATTTCGCAACACTTCCATCCAATTTGAACTTCCGATTCTTCACCGTCAGGAATACCCATTTCGGGTTCAATGTTGAATCGGTAAATACTTGACCCGTCATTGTCATGTTCCAACACGGCGGGTTTACCATGCACCATGTCATAATGTGCATTTGCTTCGATTAAATTTAATTTCATAAGGGAATGAATTTTGAATTTTGAAGTCTTGAAAGTGCCATTTTTCAAACTCTCATGCAAGGCAAGCAAATTGGCATCCCGGTTCTTGTCGTGAACCTTAACACCATACGAATGCAACTTCCCCTTTCGTGCCTTTTCATCTGCAAGGCGCAAATTTTCAAGGGAAATCACCTTATCGAATATGTTGCCAACTCTTTTCATTGCATCAAGTTTGCTTGTATATTAGGATTCTTCGGGTTGCCCCTACCAAAACCGTTTTACTTATTCTATTTTTTGCCGTTGGATTTCTCCAACTCATTCAACCCCGGTTGGGTCGTTTTTGTGGCAAGGTTTCCGATATGCAACTATATTTTTACAAGCATAGCTGAGAACCGATATTCGCATTCGCATTCGTAGCCGTATTATTCGTATTCGCATACACGAACCCTGCATTCGCACCATTATTCGCATTACCGCTGAACAAAACGCCACGACATCGGACAACCTTTTATTTTATTTCTTTCAAGACATCAAGCCACCATTTTACGCTGCTTCGATTTGTTCGATTTGAGGATAAAAGCAAAGCCGAGAACCGAAAGACGCATTCGCACGCGCAGCCGTATAATACGTATTCGCAGACACGAACCCCGCATCCGCATTGGAATATACAAACCACGGAAACCATTTCGTTTGATTTTGGTTTGAGAAATCCGGGGTGAAATTATCTTCCTTGTTCCATGCCTGTGCAATGGTGAACAACTCATTCAGGGCGACAAGGGCTTTCATGTGCTTGGGGTTTATGTCGTTCACCAATCGGGCGACATCTTCAAGTTTCACACTATTGTCGGAAAAAATCTTCTTTGATACGGTGAAGTCGGCATTTGGCTTGCCATTAAGATGCTTCCGGGCTTTTTCAAAGTCGGTGATACACTCGTTTACTTCCTTGATTTCGACTTCTTCAAGGGAGAAATCAAACGGGGTCAGATAATCTTCATCTTCCGAATCCAAATCTTCATTGTGATTCTCGATAAAGTCCATCATTTCGTCCGCAGCTTCATTCTTTGAATCGAACTTGCCGCAAATCTCTTGCGTTTTCTTGTTTGTGATTAAAAACTTTTTCATGTCTTTTTGAATTAAAAGGGTGATTTGTTGAAATTTAATGTCATTCCACTTTCCGCAATGTGGATGGTCTTACCTGTCTCTTCCATGATTCCTTGCCGGAACTCACTTGCATTTGAATTGCCATCGGAAAGGTGTATCAACACAATGTTGTTCACCCCCGACAAGTCATTTGCAAGCAATGTCCCCTTGCAAGTTTCATATTCCATGTGGGATTTCATGGTTCGCGCCCTCAATGCACTTGGCAATCTGCCGGATTCAACATTGGCATCCAAAATGTCTTGTCTGAAATTACATTCAATCAAGATATTGTTCAATCCTGCAAACGTATAGTGCAAATAATGCGTATCAGTCGCAAACAAGACCATTCCACATTCCGGGTGATATATCAGGAATCCGAAAGGTTCGGCGGCATCATGTATGGTGTCGAATGCTTGAACCCTGAAATTGCCGATTTCGACAATGCACCCGGCTTCCATCATAAGCGGTGACAAATAGGGTCTTTTGAACTTCTTTATCACTTCATGCAATGTTCCCGTGGACATATACACGGGGATTTGCGCCTGAATGAAGTTTTCAACGTGTTTGGCGTGGTCGCCATGTTCGTGTGATACAATCGCCCCTTTGATGCGTGAAACATCGAAATTGACCGCCTTTTGCACTTCTTTGAATGAAATGCCACATTCTATTGCCAAGGCTTCCTTGCCATTGTCAAGCAAGTAACAATTGCCCTTTGAGGATGAACCCAATACTTTAAGCTGCATAACCTTTCGGATTTAGGGTTTAGAAACCGGGTGAATTTTGCGGTTCTTCCGTTTTCGGTGCTTCTTCCGTTGGAATCTCGCTCTTGATTTCCCCGGTTTGGGCATCAACAACCGTTTTTGTTGTTTTGTCTTTACCATCTGCCAAGTCCATGCTTATTTGTTCCTTGTTAGCATTGTTCTTGCGTTCTTCTTCCGGGGTGTCCTTGATTTCTTGATACTCGACATCCTGAATGTCTTGGTATTCCTCAATGGTTTTCATACCCATTGAAAGTTCCGGCGCATAAGCACTTGTCCAAAATGATGCGGCACGATACATTAGCATTTGCCGTGTCATTGTCTGCCATTTTGAACCGTTCTTTGTGAACCAACCCTCTTGGATGGCAAGACGGACGGAAACGGGCGAACTTTCCAACATCTTGTCCGAACCCTTGGCGGTCGTGAATGCGACACATTCAATGTCCATCACCTTTTTGCCGTCAAATTGCTTGGTTACGGCACGTTTGGAACGTGTTGCATTGTCCCAAACATAATCCGTGTAATCCACCATCCCCAACATACCCTTTTCGATAAATCTGTATTGTAAGGGATTGAAACGCCCGCAAGTGTTCACGGTTGCGACAAGGAATTTGGACGACCAAGACGGTTTGCCATAGATGGGAACCATGTTTTGCATCACCATCAAAGGACTTGCGCCGATACGTTGTGCAATCTCAATAGCAATCATGCAATTTGCCATTGCTTTTTCAATCGGATTTTTCTCTGAAACCTTATACATTTCTGGCACAAGTTCGGATGAAGCAAACAACTTGCACACACGTTGCATTGTGTCAAACTGCACCGGGTCAAAGAAGTTGAACCCTACTTGGGTGGGTTGTGAAACAACCACCGCATTGTTGTTTTTTGGCTGTAATTCGTTCATTGTCTTATGATTTAATTGTTAGATTTATGGTTGTCAAATCCCCCCCCCAATTTATCCATCAGGGTTTTAATTGAAGCAAGTTTCAGACCCTCAACAACAAGTTCCCTTGTTTGCTCCTGTGTGGCAAGTCCCGCAATTGCCCGGACTATTTGCCCTTGATTGCCCATGATTGCGATTTCTTGGGCGGTGGTGTTGGAATCTTCCGGGGTTTCGGTGGCTAATATCACCAAACCGCGCTTTGTCTTGTTTTCACTTGTCATTTCTGACATTGATGTTGCAAACTCTTCCACCTTGGAAATGAATGCACTTTTCTTGTTTTCTTCCATTGTTACGAAATTTTATTGAATTGTTAATTTGTTGTCTTTGGTGACAACAAGGTTTATAATCTGACTTTCCGTTGGGATTATCTCATTGACACTTTCGCGACCGTCAATGAATATCGGGGCACAAATGCCATAATGTCGGCAAAGGGTGTTGATAATATCCAACCCGGCATTGACTTGTCCGGCGGTGTTGGCACTGCCATAAGGCACACCATCAACAAGCGGAACGCACGTTTCAACGGCATTGCCATCAAAGGTGTAATCATACAACTTGAATGAAACGAACTTGAACATGGCATTGATGCGTTTTTCGCATTCGTCAATCTTGGTCTTGGTGAATTGCTCAATGGTGTATTCTTCACGCTCGACATCGGCGATTTGTTGTGCCAACTTCTTGCCGTTTTCTTCAAGCTGTGATATTTCCTTTTCACAACGTGAAATGGCATCACGTTTTGCAAGTCTTGCTTTCAGCTCATCGCGCGAAGCGTTCCACGTTGCCTTTTGGCTCTGCAAATCCTTTGTGTCAATCCCGGTGTTGTCGGTTGAAACGGTGGCTTCAATGTCGGCGATTTCCTTTTGCTTGGCAACCCATTCGGGGATGTTTTCAGGCACAACGGCGGCAACATCAACAACGGGGATTCCGGCAAAAGATGCTTCCAAGATTTCAATCTCTTTGGTCAAAGATTCGCTTTGCTTCTTGGATTCCTCGATTGATTCCTTGATGCTCTCAACCCTTGCTTCCTTTTCGGCGATTCTTGCGCCAAGATTCTTGCCCTTTTCGGTGATTTCATTGCATTTGTCAGCTTGTGCCCTGTTGAACACTTCACGGGCTTGCGAAAGCATGGATTCGGGCAATTCTTGTCCGCAATGCGGGCATATTGTACCACCGTCATATTTCTTGCCGTTTTCCTTGTACCATTCATTGCGGATGGTGTCTTGTTCTTCTTTGAGTTTGTCAATATCCCGGTGGATGCGTGCGACCTCAACTTGCCCGTTGGTTATATCCTTTTTCACGGAATCAAGTTCACGTTTCTTGTCCTTGATGCTGCTTTCCAATTCCCGGCGTTTGCTATTGGCTTCAAAGGCGGCATTTTGCGCTTGTTCCTTTGCCTTGAAAATGATTTGTTGGCATTCTGACTTCAACGTATTTATTTGCTTCTGCTTTGCTTGCTCCTTGTCATACTGCTTGCGTATGGCGGCAGTAACATCGGCAATTGCCTTGTCAATGTCGGCAATCTCCCTGTCTGCACGTTCAATTTCCATTTCTATTGCATGGAAATCTTCATTTTCCGGCATCATCTTGTGGGTTTGGTCAATGCGCGGTTGGTTTTGGTCAAGTTCACCTTTCAAACGCTTCTTTTTAGCCGCGATTTCGGCTTTGAAGTCTGCGAATGATTTGCCGCTTATCTTATCAAGCAAAAGGGCAAATTCGGGCTTTTGTGAAGCAATTTCGGCATCTGTGATTGTTCCGGCAAGCTGAAACAATTGTTCGCGCTGCAACTTCCAATCCATATTCACAAAGAAAGCCGGGTTGGTAATCATCTTGAATACGGATGAATCAATGATTGCTTCAATGCGCTTGGTGTATTCGCCCACCTTGACCGGGGTTTCATTCCACCAACATTCCGTGTGATTTCCCTTGAACACTCGCTCAACTTGTCCACGCGGTTTTACCCAATCTTCAACAAAAGCACGTTTCAGGGTGATTTCCTCACCATCAACGACAATTACACCTGACACACTGCATTCCACGTTGTGAAGCTCTTGCCCGTTAATGCGTGTCTTTACTTCGTAATCCTTGCGGTCTTTGGTGTCTTTGCCAAACAACAACCAAATGAATGCGTCAAAATGTCTTGACTTGCCAAGACCATTGCCGCCGGAAATGGTTGTAACATCGGCATTGAAATTCGTTGTCCGCTCCTTTTCACCCTTGAAGTTTACAAAGGTCAAGGACTTTAATGTTACTTGTTTCATTGTTGCGATATTTATTTGTTATTAAATAGTTCCAAAGCCAATTCAACATCAACCACAATTATACGCCCATGTTGGGTAATAGCCCGGTCAATGCGCCCACTTCGTTTGATGCGGTTTGCCGTTGTCATGCTACAATTGAAAATTTGAGCAATCCCGGCAATGCCATACACCTTGCGATGTTCCTTGACTTCTTGGGGGGCTTGTTTCGGTGCTTCTTTCGCACTTTCCAACAATTCCATCAGTTGCCCAACCGTTAGGTCGATAATTCTTGTTTGTGGGTCAATGTTTATCATTCTTCATCTTCCTTGAAATAATCGGGGATTGGTATTTTCTTTAAGAAATGTGCGGATAATGCAAGGCTTGCCACCTCCAAGAATAAAAACCACAAGGGGGCATCCTCCGTACTGCACAAAAGGCAAAGCGATATTGAGAACCACCAAACCACGGCTTTTTGTTTGATTGTTAAGCCTTTCAAGACAAAGGCATTTTTTAATTCATTCATTGTTGCGAAATTTTGATGTTAAACGAATGGTGAAAAATCCCCATCAGCCTTTCGGCGACCACGTACACGGCAAATCCTTGTCGTTGTTGTCCGGGCATTACGTGCCATAATCACGTTGTCATTTGACCACATTTGAGGTATCAGAATACCCAAAAGGAACAATGCAAACACTTTTCTTTTGAATGGTGAAAGTTCAAATGATATGTGAAATGTCATGCAAAACCACCACGCGGACAATTCATTTACCTTGGTGCATCTTGTTTTCTCAAAGATGTTCCGGGCATGATTTTCAACCGTTCTTTCCGAAATATAAAGGCGGTTTGCTATATCCTTTTTAGTTGCGCCCCATGCGAATAATTCCGCAATTTCGGATTCGCGTTTGGTGAGTTTTACGGCATCTTCTATCATTCTGCAATCCCCCAAACATCAGTGATTCCAAATTCCGAAAAGACTTCTTCCACCGCCTTTGCTTCCGAAACTTTTGGTTCAACCTTTCCTTTCATGCGGATAAGGAATGCCGCCCGCGTTGTCACATTCAATGCCGCCATCAGCTTTTCGCGGCACGTTGGTATGTCGCCATTACGAACTTGCGACCACCCTTTTGAAAATGAAAATTGTTCTTTGCTCATTACTCTTTTATTTTTAATTATTGTAAAATTGCGGCACAATTTTTCGTCATGTCGCAAATTTGACGTAAATTTGCTATTTGTTTCAACGAAACTTTGCTTTACCTTTGCATTGTTTTCGTTTACGTTTGCAAAGATACGGCATATTGTGCGAAAAACCAAATTTTTATCACACAATTTTGCGTATTAAATTTGCGTGTATAACATAACTAATTGAATATGAATGAATTTGATATTAAAAAAATTCGTGAGCAATTGAATGTTTCGCAAGAAAAACTTGCGGAAATGCTTGGAGTACACCCAAGAACCGTTCAAAATTGGGAATCAGGTACAACAATACCGAAAGCAAAACACGCAACATTGCGTGATTTGATGCTAAAACAACATCAGTATGCCGGGGGTGCTGAACAAAGCAATGTCAATGGCGACAATATCAACGGCAACAATGTGACGGTAAACAACAAGCCTGACACCGCAAGATTGTTGGATTTGCTTGCAAGCAAGGAACAATCACTTGCCAAGGCACAAGAACACATTGATAAATTATTGGTGATAATTGAACGACTAACAAAATAAAGATATGGACACAATACAAATCAAGGTGAATGACTATTACGGCAACCCATCTTATTATTCGGTTATGCCGGAATCCATCTTTGATGCACTTGAACTTGCATCATTAAAAGGTGAAGAACTTGCCACCGTTGAAAGGGCGGCATTTGATAAAATGATTGTTGAATACGACAAAAAGATGAAGCCATGAAAGTATATAGATACCTTATATTAGCGTTGCTTTGCGCCCTGTCTGTTTCTTGTTCAAAGGATAATACATTGGACAATGAAGAACGGGTCAAGCCGAAATTCCGGTGCATTTGGTAAAA
>NZ_BEWW01000298.1 GCF_002933955.1 Prevotella sp. MGM2 | reverse complement strand
CGGTTTTCTCCTTCATTCCGGCTGAAAAACACTGAAAAAGCGGGACTTCCCATAAGGAAGTCCCGCCCCGCTGTTACAAAGATACGATATTTTCCGGCGGAAAGCAAATAGTGTTAAAAGCGCAGAGGCGTTAAAAAAACGGTTCACAACCTCCCGACAACGGCATGTCGCCCTTCTGAAAAGCGGCGGAAAACCATTCATGGCCGTACCTCATATCTTTTTTCAACCGTAGGCCAGTGCACAACACCCCAAAGTGCCGAAAGATGTTCGGCACGGCGGTTCTGATAGTCCAGATAATAGGCATGCTCCCAGACGTCAAAACCTAGAAGAGGCGTTTGGCCTTTGGCTATGGGGTTGTTGCCCCCTGCTTCCTGCAAGATAAGGAGAGTGCCGTCCTCAGCTTGTGCCAACCACACCCATCCCGAGCCGAAAAGGGCCGTGCCGCGTTTTATGAACTCGGTTTTGAAATTTTCAAAACTACCCCACTGCCGCTCGATGGCTTTGCCCAAAGCACCCTTCGGGCTCCCGCCGCCATGCGGAGAAAATTGCGTGAAGTAAAGATTGTGATTGAGCATTTGGCCCGCATTGTTAAAAATAGGGCCGGAGGCTTTGGTCATGATTTCCTCAAGAGGCATTTTCTCGTATTCCGTACCGGCTATGAGTTCATTAAGGTTCGCCACATAAGTGGCCAGATGCTTGCCATGGTGCAATTCCATTGTATGGCGGCTTATAGCCGGTTCGAGAGCATTGGTGGCATAGGGCAGTTTCATAAGGCTGAAACGGCCGGTTTGTGCCGGCAGGCCTAGAAAAAAGGAAAGCAGGAGCGTAGAGAGAAGTAATCGTTTCATGCTGTTGTGGTTTTTAAAATTAAAATGATGCAGACCCGCACCGCGCGGAGTAAACTGCGGCAGCTGTACGCGACACAACTGCTTTGGCAAAGGTAAGTCTTAACTTCCAGCCACCGTCTTAGCAAAGCATAAATGATACGGCACTTTCCCTAAATAAAAGCACAAAATGTAAAAAATGCCGGCATGTTCTTTCGAATATGCCGGCATTAAACTACTAAAACGAATAAGGCCGTTTTCTGAAACAATACAAAGACCCGCCGGCCATATTGGTGACGGCGTTTTCGCCTCAAGCGTTGGGAGCGTCCACGTAGCAGTTGATACTCCCGCTCCTGTAGTAATAATTCCCGTCGCAACTGATGGCCTTGCTCTTCGCACCCGTGGCTATGATGTCTATGGTTCCGCCATCAAAGGTAAATTCGCCTTTCACCTTGATGCCGCGACACTTCGACTCCAGCAGGGGATCGCCGGACATATAAGTGGTTCCCGTCACCGTCATCTTAACCAGAGAGGCGTTCCCTGAAGTCTGGTTTATCAGCAGATTCCCTCCGGAACTGATGCCTTTTGTGCCAAGACCGGAAACCGAAGCCGTAACGGTGCCGCCCGAAATGGTGAATTCAGCATCGCTCTTGAGACCCTTCACGTCATCGGCAGCCACGTCCATCGTCAGACTGCCGCCTTCAATGAACACCTGTCCGTTAAACTCGTCCGTGATATTCTTCGTCGCCGACACGTCCACGCAGTCGCCTTTTGTACCTCTGATATTGACAGTACCGCCCTCCATCTTGAAATACTGCTCAACGTGCATGCCGTCGTTCTCCGCGCGGAGAACCTCTATCGTGCCGAAATCCTTTTTGAGACGGGTATATTCATCGGAGGCAAAGGCGTGCTTGGTATTGCCCGTAAGGACAAGGCGACCGCCACCGCCAAATTCAGGATGCCCGTTGACGAAGAAACACGCCTTATGCACGCCCCCCGTACCATCGGTAAGCGTCGTGGTCGTTCCCGTAGGAAGAATAACGTCTATGCGCTTGCCGTTGGCAATGTCTATAGCTCCGGCCCGCCGGTTGGAAAGCGACAGGTTATTCAACGTAACAGTCGCCTTAAACTCACCGTCCATGAAAAAAGAACCGTCATCCGACGTACCGCTCAACGTATAGAAAACCTCTTCCTGAAGGTCGGCGGCCGCAATGACGCTGACATCCGCGCCACTCACCGTAACGGCCAGCTTCGGGGCAACGTTGCCCGCCACAGTGACATGGGCCGAGGCGCCGTTGTAAGTAATGTCCACGGCATTGTCCGTAACCTCGGAATTATCCACCGTAATGCTGTCTATCACAGCTATATCCCAGCTTTTTCCCATTACGGTAAGAAAAGTTCCGTCGCTATAAGTCATATCACCGGCCTGATTTGCAGGAACGGCAACTGTCACTGGTCCACTATGTATCTTTAAAGTCTGTGCCGCGGCAGTTACAGCCGTTGTCACACCAATAAGCATAAAAAGTACGAGTCGTTTCATTGTGCCGTCAATTTGAGGGTTTTATTGCCGAGGCGGACTATATATATTCCTTTTTCCAAACGGGAAGGATTGGCACGGCGGCCGTCGGCGGTATAAACCGTAACGGAAGTCCCGGCCGGTGCGTTGACAATTAATTTCCCTCCGACGATGCTTGCCGTTGCTTCGTTGCCGGCCGTAGTGGCGCTAATGCCGGTGGGTGTGGCGGAGAAGAACATTCTGCTCAGCAACGGGAGACTGAAAGTTTGTGTATCCGTGCCGTTGCTAGCGGTAAGCATGCCGTTCTTGAACGTTATCTTCAGGCCGCTGGCAGTAATACTTTTCTCCGTGCCGTCGGTGGTTTGGAAAGTCAGGTAGTCCGCCTTCTGCGCCTGAGCATTCGCGGCGAAAGCCAGCGTAGCGGCGATGGTGAGGAAATGTTTTTTCATAAGGGGGGGGAGGTTGTTGCTTAGAATTTGAATTTATAGCCGATGTCTATCACGTGTATGTCGTTGCTGGCATCGTCGTCTGCGCCGTTTTGGTATACGTAGGCTACCGACAGGGTGTGCTTTTTGTTGATTTTCCAGTCGCTTCCTGCCATCAGACGTGTTTTGTCGAGGTGGAGCGCGTTGCTCAGGTCGTTGCTGAACTCATAGGATACGAAAGGCTCGAGAGGGCAGTGGCGGATGTTGTAGGACATTTGCAGGCGTGAACGGAGGTAGTGGACATTTTTGGCTTTCCTGGGATTGTCCACTTGTTCGAAATTCATGAACTGTTCGCCATTCCACGTATAGGTCGGTCCGTTGTATCCGCCCTGCAACGGGTCGCGGTAGCGGTCGCGTATGCAGTCGGCTTTCATGTGGTGGGTGTACATATACCGCTCGCGAAGACTGAAGGTGAACCGCCCCGCGTCTATTTTTCCCGTTATATTGAAGTAGAGGCGATGTTTAGAGCGCCAAAAGCCGTGGTCAACGTTGTAGCCGTTGCGGCGTGTGCCCGTTTTGTTGTAGTTCACTTTGCTTTCTTGTGGTGAGCGGTCGTAGATATAGGAGTATCCAGCTCCCATTCTGAGCCATTTCAGGGGTTTGTAGCCTATGCCGATTGAGGCGTTCCAGCGTGCGGCGCTTTTCAGTTGCTGTTCGGCCCGGAAGTCAATGCCCGCTTCGGCGGAGAATTTCCTGTTGATTTTTTTCTCTGCCGATATGCCGGTCCAAATGCCGAAGTCATCGCCGGCTGCGGCCGTTGCTGCCGACAGTGAGAGGGGAAGCAGGAGTAGTCGTAGGGGAAGGTTCCTGAGATTCATGTTTGTGTGGGGAGTGGGTGGATGATTGGTTTTCAGATGTTCTCGTTGGGGAGTTTCAGTATGCGGTCCACTGATTTTATGGTGGCCGAATTGTCTTTGTAGAACACGCGCAGCATGGTCATGTCGGTGAGGAAGTCGACGGCTCCGACTTCGATGCGTACGATATCGAGGCCGAGTCGTTTCTCGAGGTCGGCTTTCAGGTCGTTGTAGCGTTCGGGTGTGATGAGGTCGATGTTGTCGTAGCGTACGAACTTGCATCCCACTTTACTGGCCAGCAGGTAGTTTTCGGCTCCCCATACGGTTGCTACCAGCATGAGGTTGGCTGCGATGCGTTCCACCAGGCTGAGGTCGGCTTTGGTGCCGTTGAGCACGGAGAGGGCTACCAGGAAGAAGAGATAGGTCATTTCGCGGATGGGCACGCTCTCTGTGCGGTAGCGTATGATGCCGAAGACGGCGAACAGTCCGAGCGCGGCGCCTATCTGGAGGTTGGAGCCGTCCATGAGATAGATGAGCATGAAGATGCTCACGGAGAGGAGCAGAAAGGTGAAGTAGTAGTCGCGCCGCCGGCCCTTGGGATAGTAGAACACGTGGACGATGAACCAGACGATGGCGAAGTTGAAGAAGAAACGCAGGCTCATTTCCATGAGTCCGTTGAGGTTGCAGAAGTTTTCGCTGAAGATTTGTTGTAGGTATTGCATGAGTTAGTAAAGATAGAGGTGTTTTTTAGTGAGGTGGGTGTAGCTTTTCTTTTGTGCCGGCAGGTCAGAGGGAATGCTTGCGGGCTATTTTGTCGATTTTCCTCAGCCGTGGCTTGAAGCGGTTCTGATTCAGATTGCTGTTGGTTATGGAGGTGCCTATGCAGTACTTGCTGAAGCCGGCCGGCTTTATGCGCAGTTCGCGCAGCAGGGGCAGGATGGGCGATGGCACGCGTCCGTCGCGCTTGAGCTCAATGATGGCGATGTCGGCCATGTCGGCTTCAAGTTTTGTCTCGTAGTTGTAGAAGTGCAGGCCGAAGTCGATGGTTAGCCGTTCCGTTTTGTCGAAATTCACCAGTGTGATGCGGTTGAAGCGGTTGCCCAGCGTAGGGGTTATCTCGTTGAACGAATAGCCTGATATGCTTTTGAGAAACTCTTCTCCGGCCTGTTTGTCGATGACCTCCTCGAGTGAGGGTACGGCTACGCGTTTCTTGCGTGTCAGGCCGTGGTTGTCTTTCTTTTTTATTTCGAGGAAAGTGTCGTGTGTGTCGAGGTAAGTGCGCACGCGTACTTTTGTGCGCGGCCAATGTCCGCAGTGGTGGTTGCGGAACATTCTGTGATGTTCAGGCTCGTCCCAGTAGGTAGTGCTGTAAGGACTGATGCGGTGACCGCACGTGTCCTGCACGTAATACCGTCCCTGCGCCTTTTTCAGCAAACGTCCCAAAGTGGGGATATTGGTGACGAATTTGGTGTCTGTCCGGTTCATGAGCCGGATGGCTGACATTTCTTCAAGCGTGATGGGTGGCATTGCGGAAACCAGCGGGGTCAGGTGTTCGAGTGCTTTCTCCATAGTAACCGCAAAAATATATAAAAAAAGTTTGCCTGCCAAAGGAATAGCTTGAAAATGCGATAAATATGAAACAGTGGTAAGTTACGTCAATGAAGGGCCTTCCCGACTTTAACATTTTTAACTTTCCGTAACACTTTGGCGTGTTAAAACATAGCTTGTAAATAGTGGAGGAGAAAAAGTCCTTATTGGAATTTTAACTCGAATACTTGGATTTTGAATTCGAATACGGGGAATTTCGGGAAGAAATACGGCGTTTTTTTCCTTTATTCCAGCTGAAAAGCACTGAAAAAGCGGGACTTTCCACAAGGAAGTCCCGCTTGGCTGTTACAAAGTAACGATAATTTCCGGCGGAACGCAAGAAATGTTAAAATTGAAAATCCGATGTCTTGCCGGCGAAGGTCGAGGCCGGCAGACCGTACCGGTTGACGAGGTTGGCCCGTGTGAAGGGTTGCCAGCCGTAGCGCACGGCACACGGCACGGACACTTCGGGATTTTTCACAACGATGGTCTCTCCTTCTATGCGTGCCGTGGCGGCGTGGAACAGGCCGTCGCTGCCTGCCACTTCAAAGCCTGTCAGTTCTTTGGCTCCGCCGGCCGCTTGCAGACCGTCGGCATGGCGGAAGGTCAGGCGGAGGGTTTTGCCCTCGCGCACAGTTCCTGCGTATTCGGGGCCTGAGGAGCAGAGCCTGTACCCGTAAGTGTGGGCAAGGGCGGAGCGTACCAGGCGGTCGGATACCTCACGCTTGTGGCGCGGATGTACGTCGAGAGAGTCGCCCAGGTCTGACGAAACGGCCATCCACGTGTGCGGCAGCGTGTCGGCCAGCCGTCGCTGGCTGTCGCGGAAGTGAGGCCACGAGGGACGTGTGGCGATGCTCGACAGCTGCACGAAGTAGAAAGGCAGGTCGGGACGCTGCCAGTAGGCGCGCCAGCTGCGCTGGAGCATGTTGAAGAGTCGTTCGTGGAGTTCTATGTTATGCGCGTTCGATTCGCCCTGATACCACAGTACGCCGCCGATGGCGTAGTCTTTGAGCGGCAGGATGGCACTCTCGAAGAGGTAGGCCGGTTCGTAGGGATGGCGTTGTCGCGGGTTGGCGGCTTGCTTGATGTTGAGTTTGGCGCGGTCGCGCGCCCAGTCCATGATGTGGTCGTTCTCTTTCCAGTTGCGCAGGATGGCCGGCAGTTCGCGTTCCAGCATGGCGCGGTCAATCCAGTTCTCGGTGCATGAGCCTCCCACGGCGTTGCTGATGAGTCCCACATGGCAGCCCAGACTGTCGGCCAGCTGCCGGCCGAAGTTGTAGGCAATGGCTGAGAAGTTGCCTGCGGTGGCGGCGCTGCTGCGCTCCCAGCGGCCTGGCATGACGTAGAGCAGGCGGTTGACGGAATCGAGCCGTTCGGCGGCCCATTCCTTGGCATAGGTCGGCTCTATGGAAGGCATGTTGTAGAGATGCAGGCGGGTGGCTTTGTCGGCGGCGGCAATGTCTTCGGCGGCGGTGGCGATTTGGCGCAGGCGCATTTCCATGTTCGACTGTCCGGAGCAGAGCCACACTTCGCCCAGCCATACGTCCTTGAATGTGACGTGTCGGTTGCCGGCTTCAATGTGCATTTCGTAGGGGCCTCCGGCAGGTTGCGGAGGGAGGCTTACGCTCCATGATCCGTTGCTGCCGGCTGTGGCAGTGAGCTTGCGTCCCAGGAATTTCACTTTGACACGTTCTCCGGCGTTGGCTGTGCCGTTGATGGTAAGAGGCTGGTTGCGCTGGAGCACCATGCCGTCGCCGTATGTTACCGGCAGTTGCAGTCCGCCGTAGTTGCCTGTCAGCGCACCATATACGGTGTGTGCCAGAATTTCGGCGCCTTCGGCGTTGGGGTGCAGTGCGTCGGGAAAGAGGTCGGGCCGGCGGTGGAGGGGGGTGTAGAGGTCGATGAGGCCCGTTCCGGCGCCTTCGGCCACGAGGCGGATGTGGTCCTGAATAAGTGCGTGCCATTCACGCGTGCCGCTGTCGAAACGCCGGTGGTCGTGGAATATGGGTGTCATGAGGCATATCCACACCCGGGCGTGGGGATTGGCTGTGCGGAAGGAGTCGATGAGGGCGTGATAGTCGGCAACGAAATCGTCGCGGTGTTGCGGCCAGTTGCGGGGGTCGGTGTCGTTAAGGCCGAGGTGGATGACAACGATGTCGGCCTTGAAGTCGAGGGCCTGGCGGTATTCGGGCACTTTTACGTAAGGCCGGTGGCCGCGGTTCAGGAGTGTGGAGCCGCTGTGGCCGAAGTTGCGTACTTCATAATCCGGTCCGAGCATTTCCTGCAGGCGTGTGGGATATGATTCTTTTTCTCGGTTGGGCAGTCCCATGCCGTAGGTGACGCTGTTACCTACGCAGGCTACTTTCAGCCGTTGGCGGCCGCTCAATGGCAGGCAGAGCAGCAGCGTGAGTAATAGGAAATAATTTTTTTTCATGTATCAGTGTGTTTGTTTTGATGACGGGATGATTTTTTCAATGGCGGGTTTCTTCTGTGTGCTTCCACAGGCGGATGATGTAATAGGCTACATGCAGCAGGCCGAAAACAACGGCTACGATGAGCATGGTATGGTCGGAAGTCCATCCGGCGGACTGTTGGTGCCAAAGGCCTGTGATGATGCAGAGCCCCGAGAGCGCCAGCCCGAGCATGTAGAGAATGCTCACGCCGCGGCGGCGCGCTACGCCGGTTTCGAGGCTGCTGTGGCGCAAACCGTAGTGGCTGTAGATGTCAATGCCGATGAGCATCCACAGAACCAGGCGTATCCAAGTGTCGGCGGGAAGGAATATCATCAGGCTCAGGCACGTGAGAATGCCGGCAACGGGTACGAACGGAACCAGCGGTGTGCGGAAGGTGCGGGGCACGTGGGGCATTGTCTTGCGCACGATGAGCACGCCGGCACATACCAGCGTGAAGGCCAGCAAGGTGCCGATGCTCGTCATCTCGCCGGCCATGCGGGCAGGAATGAGGGCTGCAAGCGAGGCCACTACGCTCATGCAGATGAGGTTGTTGCGCCAAGGCGTGCGGAAGCGGCGGTGTATTTTCGAGAATACGGGTGGCAGCAATCCGTCGTGACTCATCGACATGAAAATGCGGCTCTGGGCCATGAGCAATACGAGAATGACAGAGCAGTAGCCCACAAGAATGGCCAGCACTACGGCTTTGTTAAGCCAGGGAAAGTCGGGGACAACCGCGCCGTTGCCTGCAACCGTCCCCATGTGGTCGATGGCGATGGCTACGGGAGCGATACCTTCCTGTCCGGCAAATTCGCGATAGTTGGCTACGCCTGTCATGACATGGGCAAACACCATGTAGAGGATAGTGCAGATGAGCAGCGAGAGGAGTATGCCCAGCGGCATGTTGCGTTTGGGGTTCCGCGTTTCCTGTGCGGCGGTGCTCACTGCATCGAAGCCGAGAAAGGCGAAGAATACGATGGCGGCGCCTCGCAATACGCCGCTCCAGCCGTACTGGCCTATTTGGCCGGCATTGTCGGGAAGATAAGGCGTGTAGTTGGCCGTGTCGATATAGCGCCAGCCGAGGAATACGAAAACAAGTATGACGGCTACCTTGAGCAATACAATGATATTGTTGATGAGGGAACTCTCGCGGGTGCCGCGTATGAGGAAAAGGCTCATGATTATGACGATGGCCGCTGCGGGTATGTTGATGATGCCGCCGTCCCACGGACAGGCGGTCAGTTCGTGCGGCAAGGAGATGCCGACACCTTGGAGAAATTTTACGAAGTATTGGCTCCACGAAATGCTTACGGTAATGGCTGCCACAGTGTATTCTAAAATCAAATCCCAACCGATGATCCAGGCAATCAGTTCGCCCATCGTGGCGTAAGAATAGGTGTAGGCACTGCCGGCTATGGGAATCATTGACGCGAATTCGGCGTAGCACAAACCGGCAAAGGCGCACCCGATGGCGGCAATGGCAAATGAAAGCGTGATGGCCGGTCCGGTGTATTCGGCGGCTACCGCGCCTGTTATGGAGAATAGTCCTGCACCGATGATAACGCCGACGCCGAAGGCTATCAGTCCGATGGGACCGAGAACGCGGCGTAGCGTTCCTTTTCCGTTGCCGGCAGCTTCGGCCTGAAGAAGTGTAAATGATTTTCTGATGAATATGCCCATGAAAGGAAATAATCTTTTAATAATGGAAATACGCCGGATTGTAACTGGAATACATTTCTTTTGAACGGCGGTATGTCTGCTTGTCGCTTCTATAGATCTGTCTGTAACCGGTATACGTTAGTGTCGCGCAACGCGAACCCTGCATTTCTGTAAAGCGCATTGGCTGCTGTGCGGAGGGGACGCGAGGTGAGATTGAGCGATTTGGCTTGTAAATGTGTCGCTTCGGATTTCAATGTCTCGATGAGTTGTCGGGCATATCCTCTTTCGCGGCAAGTTTCGTCTACGACAACATCTTCTATCCAGGCTTTGACGCCCGTAGGGGAGGCACAGAGGCACAATGTGGCCATTCCGCAGATGTTTGCAGTCTCGTCACGGACGATGTAGACGTATGTCGTTTCGTTTTTTACGAGGCGGTAAAGGTCTGTGGCAGTGAGTGGAGTGGCTTGTTGGCTGAGTTGTGGTAAAAGTCGGTTGACGGCTTCGGTTGCCGTGGGGCACTCTTCGGCGCTGAGTAATCGGATGTCGGCCTTGTTCAGATTGCGGAGCATTTCCGTTACGGTTTGTCTCCTCAGAGGATGTTTGAGTTCGGGTGCCAGTTCGTGGAGCAGTTCGAGCACGAAGCGGCGTTCTTGCAGGAGGGGATGCGGCAGTATGAGCTTGTCGGTTTCGACTACGGTGTTGCCGAGCAGAAGCAAATCGATGTCTATCACACGGTCGGTGTATACGCCGCCGGCACTTTTGATGGTGCGTCCCATCCGGCGTTCTACGTCCTGCGTGGCGGCGAGCAGTTCGGTTGGCGAGAGTTCTGTTTCGAAAACCGCTACTGCGTTGAGAAACATGTTTTCGGATATGAACCCGACGGGGCGTGTTACAAAGAAAGAAGAGCACCCGACGGGCGCACCGATGCGCTCGCCGAGTGCTTTCACGGCTGTTTTGATGTTTTTTTCGCGGTCGCCGATGTTGGCGCCCAAACCTACATAGAGTAGCATGTGCTGTAAGGTGAAAAAAATATGTCAGTCCACGATGAGCATCACATCGCCGAATGGTCCGAATTTGTAGTCTTCGCGCAGGGCTACATCGTAGGCTTCCATCGTGTAGTCGTAGTCTCCGAAAGCCGCTGTGAGCATGAGTAGCGTGGAGTAGGGGAGGTGGAAGTTTGAGAGCATGGCGTCGGCTACGGTGAAGTCGTAGGGTGGGAATATGAATTTGTTGGTCCAGCCTTCGAATGCCTTTATGCGGCTGTTTGTGCCCACGCAGGCTTCCAGCGCGCGTTGTACGGTTGTGCCCACGGCTACGATTTTGTGTTCGTTGTCCTTGGCGTCGTTGATAATGCGGCAGCATTCCTCCTGCACAAATATCTGTTCGGAGTCCATTTTGTGTTTGGTAAGGTCTTCCACGTCTGTGTTGCGGAAGTTGCCAAGTCCGCAGTGAAGGGTGATGTAGGCAAAGTCTATGCCCTTGATTTCCATTCGCTTCATGAGTTCTCGTGAGAAGTGCATGCCGGCTGTCGGTGCTGTAACAGCTCCTTCGTGTTTGGCGAATATGCATTGGAAACGTTCCAGGTCTTCCGGTTCCGAACCGCGGCCTACGAATCGTGGAACGGGTGCTTCTCCCAGAGCGTAGAGTGAGCGCTTGAATTCTTCGTGGTCACCGTCGTAGAGGAAACGCAAGGTACGTCCGCGGCTAGTGGTGTTGTCTATGACTTCGGCTACGATGGAGTTGTCTTCGCCGAAGTAGAGTTTGTTGCCGATGCGTATTTTGCGCGCCGGGTCAACGAGTACGTCCCACAAACGCAGTTCCTGATTCAGTTCGCGCAGGAGGAATACCTCGATGCGCGCTCCCGTTTTTTCCTTGTTGCCGTAAAGGCGGGCGGGAAATACTTTTGTGTCGTTGAAGACGAAGACATCGTGTTCGTCGAAGTAGTCGAGCACGTCTTTGAACATTTTGTGTTCTATCTCACCCGTTTTTCGGTGGAGCACCATCATGCGGCATTCATCGCGGTGGGGGGCCGGATACTGGGCTATTTTTTCGTCGGGAAGTTTGAATTTGAATTGGGAAAGTTTCATATAACTTGCGGGTTGTTTTTCTACGTAATATTATATATAATGTGTGCGTGCGTCAGTTTCGGGGCAAATCAGTTTCCACTTCGATGCCTTCCAGCCACTTTTCAAAATTTTCGAGTGTGAAGCAGGTCTCTTCGCCGTAACTGCCCACGCGGGTGCGGCGCAGCGCCGTGAGATGGGCGCCGCTCTTCAAGGCCTGACCGATGTCGCGCGCCAGCGCGCGAATGTACGTACCCTTGGAGCAGATCACGCGGATGGTGATTTGAGGGTGTTCCTCATGGCCGAGTTCGCAACGCAACAATTCTATTTCGTCAATGCGCAGGGGCTTGGCTTTGAGTTCAACGTCTTTTCCCTTGCGCGCCAGGTCATAGGCGCGCTTGCCGTCTACCTTGCAGGCCGAGAATGCGGGCGGTACTTGCATGATTTCTCCAATGAACTGCGTAAGGACTTGCCTTACGGCCGCTTCGGTGATGTGTGCGGTCGGGAAGGTGGCGTCAATGTCGTGCTCGAGGTCAAAGCTCGGTGTGGTGGCTCCGAGACGCAACGTGGCTATGTATTCTTTCACGCCAGCCTGCAACTGTTCTATCTGTTTGGTGGCCCGACCGGTGCATATAATCATTACGCCCGAAGCCAAAGGGTCGAGTGTGCCGGCATGGCCTACTTTGATTTTTTTTCCGCCCATGCGGCGCGTCAGCAGCCAGCGCACTTTGGCCACCAGGCCGAACGATGTCATGCCCAGTGGTTTTTCGAATGCCAGTATCTGTCCTGTCAGGAAATTCATCGGCCGAATATTAGAGTGAGAATACCTGCTGCCAGACAGTACCAGGCAAAGTAAATCAGTTTGCCTTTGCTGACGATGCTTATCATCCACTTGCAGGCGATGATGCCAGCCACAAAGGCTGCTATGAAGCCTACGGCAAGTGCGCTGGCTGACAATCCGTTAAAGGCTTCGCTGATGCCGTTTTCCGCAGCGTCTTTAAGGTCGAGCAAGGCCTCGCCCAAAATGGGGGGGATGACCATGAGAAATGAGAATTGCGCCATGGCCGTTTTCTTGTTGCCCAGCATGAGGCCGGTAGCAATCGTTGTGCCCGACCGGCTCAGGCCGGGCAGTACGGCCAAAGCTTGGGAAAGACCTATGATGAACGCGTCGCGCAGGGATATTTGCTCCTTTTGCCGCGGCTGGGCGTAGTAGGAAAAGGCCAGCAGCGCTGCCGTCACCAGCAGGCAGCAGCCCACTACCGTGAGCCCTGAGCCGAAGACGGCCTTCACGTGGTCTTTGAAAAATACGCCTACGATGCCGATGGGTATCATCGACACCAGAATGTTGAGCACATAGCGCTGGTCGCCGTTCAGGCCGGCCAGTCCCGGTCCTCCGGCCGGCCGTGAGCAGGTGCCTTTGAGTATTTTCCATATTTCGCCGCCCAGCACCACCAGTGTGCTCAGCACTGTTGCCACGTGTACGGCTACGGTGAACATCATGTTTTCTTCGGCTTCCACTCCAAAGAGGGCGGAGCCTATGGCCAGATGGCCGCTGCTGCTCACGGGCAGGTATTCCGTGAGTCCTTGCAGCAGTCCGAGGATGAGTGCTTCAATAATATCCATCTGTACGGGTCTTTTTTATTCTCCGGCCTTGTCATGGCCGCCATTCCTGGTGCGTGGTTTGCGGATGATGGCGAAGATGATGAAGAGGTAACCCGCGAAGCACACGAGCGGTGCCACTTTGATGCGCCGGGCGTCGAAGATGGCAGGATTGAACTCTTCGGCCGTGGAGCCGCTGCCCGACATCAGTATGAAGCCGATAATGACAACGGCCATGCCGATGGCCAGCAGAATGAAGTTCATGCGGTCGAAAGCGAATACTTTTTTGTTGCTCATATTCTTGATTTTTATGTTTTGTTACTTTGCTGTAGGGCCGTTGGTGTGCAGGCCGGTGTCATTTGAGATACACCTGATCGGTGGTCATGCGCAGGTGGCGGTTGACAGAGAAGAACGTACAGAGCAGCGTGAGCATCAGGCCGCATACGAGCACGCTCCCCAAGGTGGCCGCCATGACGAGCGGTGTGATAACCTCGAATTCGTTGTTGACGTTCATGTGCATCAGTGCCTGCATGCCGGCCAGCAGCAGCCCGTCGGCCACGAGTGCGGCAATGAGTCCTATCCAAAAGGCGCGCGCCATGAAGGGGCGGCGTATGAAACTCCACTTGGCTCCTACCAGTTTCATGGTGAGTATGGAGAAACGGCGGGCGTAGATGCTCATGCGCACCGTGTTGTTGATGAGCGAGAACGACACGAAAGCCAGCAGTGCGGCCACGGCCAGCAACACGCCCGATATGATGTGTATGGTGTGGTTCATGGTGGCCATGAGGTCAAGCGGATAAACCACCTCCTTCACGTAAGGGCGTTTCTGAAGGGCTGTCACGTAGCGCGCCAGACTGTCCTTGTTGGCGTATTCGGCTTTGAGAAACACCTCGTATTCGGCCGGAATGGGGCTGCCTCCGAGGAAATCTTCCGGCCCTCCGTCAAGGTCGCGCATCATTTCGCGGGTACCCTGTTCCTTGGAGATGTAGTTCACCTGCTTGGTGCAGGGCATCCGTTTGAGATCGTTTTTGAGCGCCATGAGATCGCGTGTCGATATGCTGTCGTCAAGGAGCACTTCCACTGTAAAGTTTTCGCGTACAGAGCGGCTGAAGTTCATAGCCATGGTCACAAACATGACCACTGCGCCCAGCAGTATGAGTACCATCGTGGTGCTGATGGTCGAGGTGATGTTGCCCAGCGCGCCGCCGTTTTTCTTTTTCTTCTTTGCCATATTTCAGTTTGGATAGGTGGTGGGTGGCTGCCCTGCCGGCGACCGGCCGGACACACTCCACCTTAAATTCGTACAAAAATACAACATTTGGCACGTATTTTCGCATTTGTCTGCTTTGTTTTAACAAAGTTTTTGGTTGTGAGAGGTTGTCTTTTGTGGTGTCTCGCTTTTTCAGCCATTGTTTGAATGGTTGTCTTCAGCTTTTTTCCGGCCGACGACTTTAACATATTTAACTTTCCGAAACACTCCGGCGTGTT
>NZ_BEWW01000297.1 GCF_002933955.1 Prevotella sp. MGM2 | reverse complement strand
CACAAATTTAACACTTTTCTCAAAATTCATGCACCGTGTTTTCGGCTTGACCCAGTTATTGGCTGTTTTGGTCTTGTTACTAATGATTTTAATTCCCGAATGGATTTATATCCTTGATTGGTTGCATTATATGTTGAAGAAGACTGTCGGGGACATAATCTAGGGCAAGTGTTGATAGACCGTGCAATCGTTGAGGCTGAATTATTAGGATTCAAAACGTATGCACCGTGTTTTCGGCTTGACCCATATTATGAGAAGTTTGGATTCAGATATCTTGGTTCTTGTTATCATCCATGGGGTGAGGAGTCAAGACTTTATCAGATTGACTTATAATATGTTGTAAAGAATACTGTGAAAGCAGGTTAGTGCTTCTTCGTTGGATGGATGTTAACGTGTTCGTGCTTTTGATACTTTTGTTTGAGAAGAAGTCTTTAAGAAAGGTTATGTTTGATTCCGTTCTCTTGGGTAGCGAACAGCGTTTTCCTTTTTCGTCTATTTGCATTATCTTTGTTGTCATGAAACGTTATTACGTATGTTTTTCTATAGCCGGAAGTGATCCTTCTGGAGGTGCCGGTATACAAGCAGACCTTAAAACTTTTTCTGCTTTAGGGTGTTATGGAGCATCGGCGATTACCGCTCTTACTGTACAGAACACCAAAGGGGTTGTACAGTCTGTTCCTGTTGATGCCAATTTGGTATATGAGCAAATAACGGCTGTGCTTTCCGATATGTCACCTACTGCGGTGAAGATAGGTATGACTCCGACAGTTGAGATTATTGAGGCAATTGTGACGGCACTCAACACATTTCCTGTGTCTCATGTTGTGCTTGATCCTGTAATGGTATCATCTTCCGGTTGTCGTTTGATGGACTCTGAAGCTTTAAAAGTGCTGTGTACAAAATTGTTGCCGCTTTGCAGTTTAGTTACTCCCAATATTGTTGAGGCTGTTGTGCTAAAGGAGTGTTTGGAAAAGGAGAAAAGGGTGGATCCGAGTCTTTGTATGCTTGTAACAGGAGGCGATCGCAGTGGAGTGCCTTGTGATGTATTAAGCACTCCGGCAGGACGTGTCGTCTTGAACGGTCATCGTGTTCATACTATTAATGATCATGGTACAGGATGCACACTTTCATCTGCTATCACAGCTTTTTTGGCTCGTGGTTTCCCGCTTGAAGCATCCGTGTGTCAGGCAAAAAAGTTTGTGGAAAAAGCCCTCAAGGCTGGTTTGGAGCAAAGGCTGGGTGGCGGTCGTGGCGGCATGAACCACTTTTTTGCACCAGAGCCTCTGTTAATCGAAGAATTTTGAGTACCTTTGCCTAGTCTTATAGATACTAGAAAACTTTGGAAATTTAATAAATAAACAGACCTCTATAATGAAAGCATTTGTATTTCCCGGACAGGGTTCACAATTCGTTGGTATGGGTAAGGACCTGTACGAAAATCATCCTATTGCTAAGCAGCATTTCGACTTGGCTGATAAGATTCTCGGTTTTAAGATAACTGAAATCATGTTTAGTGGTACGGATGAGGAACTCAAGCAGACGAAGGTTACTCAACCAGCCGTTTTCCTTCATAGCGTGATAAGCGCCCTTTGCTTAGGACAGGAGTTTGCTCCTGAAATGGTTGCTGGTCATTCTTTGGGTGAACTTTCTGCACTTACTGCAACGCGTTGTTTGAGTTTCGAGGATGGCTTGAAACTGGTCGCAGCCCGTGCCAAGGCAATGCAGAAGGCTTGTGAGGCTGCTCCCGGTGCGATGGCCGCCATTATCGCCTTACCTGATGAAAAAGTTGAAGCTATTTGTGAAGAAGTGAGCCAAGAGACAGGAATGGTCGTTGTACCTGCTAATTATAATTGCCCTGGTCAGTTGGTTATTAGCGGTAAACAGGAAGCTGTTGAGGCTGCTTGCGCCAAATTGAAAGAAAACGGAGCCAAACGTGCCTTGTTGCTTCCTGTTGGTGGTGCTTTCCACAGTCCGCTTATGCAACCTGCTAAAGAAGAATTGGAGGCTGCAATAGCCGTAACAGAGTTCCAAAAACCGATATGCCCTGTTTATCAGAATGTTGATGGTTTGGCTCATACTGATCCTGAAGAGATCAAAGCTAACCTTATTAAGCAGCTTACGGCTAGTGTTCTTTGGACTCAGGAAGTCCAGAATATGGTGAATGCCGGGGCTACGGACTTTACCGAATGCGGTCCGGGTAAAGCTCTGCAAGGCATGATTGCTAAAATATGTAAGGGCAATGCAGAGGTGACGGTTCATGGCGTAGGTGAATAAAATGCGTGTGGTATTGTTTAGGATAAAGCAATGCCAGTGAACATAACAGGAGTCAGAGCTAGACAAACCAAGGAATGGTAGTAGTGGTTCTGACTCTTTTTGTTTTTTTGTCTTCGAAAACATAATATAAATGCAAGAAAAAATAACAATATATCAAGTGTTGCCACGACTTTATGGTAACAAGGCTGGACAAAATTTGCCTCATGGCACCATTGAACAAAATGGGTGTGGAAAAATGGCTGATTTTACAGATGAGGTTTTGGCTAATATTCGTGATTTCGGATTTACACATATATGGTATACCGGCTTGTTGGAACATGCCACTCAGACTGATTATTCAGCTTGCGGCATTCGTTGTGATCATCCGGCGGTCGTTAAAGGCCGGGCCGGTTCGCCTTATGCTATCAAGGATTATTATGATATAGATCCGGATCTCGCCGTAAAGCCGGAGCGGCGTATGAAAGAATTTGAAGCTTTGCTTCGGCGTACCCATAAGGCTGGAATGAAAGTTGTCATTGATTTCGTGCCAAACCATGTGGCGCGTCAATATTTTTCTGATGCCAAGCCGGCTAGAGTGAAGGATTTGGGCGAAGGCGATGATATGTCTTTGGGCTTTTCTGCGAACAATAATTTCTATTATATACAAGGACAAACGCTTCACACTGATTTTACTGACGTGCGTGCGGCTGACGGCCCGTATCGTGAGTATCCGGCTAAAGCTACTGGAAATGACTGCTTTAATGCCTGGCCTTCGCGGAATGACTGGTATGAAACCGTGAAACTCAATTACGGTGTTGACTATATGGGGGGGAGGACTTGTCACTTCGATCCTGTACCTTCTACTTGGACAAAGATGACAGATATTCTTCTTTTTTGGGCTAAGAAAGGAGTTGATGCTTTCCGTTGCGATATGGCGGAAATGGTGCCGTGTGAGTTTTGGGCCTATGCCATAGCCAAGGTAAAGACTATTTATCCGGCTGTTCTTTTTATTGCTGAGGTTTATAATCCGGGACTGTATTATGATTATATTCATCGCGGAGGCTTTGATTTTCTTTACGATAAAGTCGGTCTTTATGATACTTTGCGTGCTGTGGTGAGGGGCGAGGCTTCAGCCTCTTGTATCACCGGTTGTTGGCAGAGTATCGATGGTATTCGCTGCCACATGTTGAATTTTCTGGAAAATCATGACGAACAACGGATCGCTTCTCCTTTCTTTGCCGGGGAAGCCTTGCGTGCCGTTCCGGCCTTGGTTGTAAGCGCTTTGATGGGTACCAATCCTTTCATGGTTTATGCCGGACAGGAAGTGGGGGAGGCCGGTATGGATTCCGAAGGCTTTAGCGGTATTGATGGGCGAACGACAATTTTTGACTATTGGTGTGTGGATTCTTTACGACGTCTGTCAACAGCCGATAGGTCTTTGCTGACGGAGGATGAAGTTCGTTTATACTATATTTATAGGCAAGTGATGCGTCTGGCCAATGGTTCGGAAGCTGTTCGTGAAGGTATTTTCTATGATCTCATGTATGCGAATTATGACCGTACTTGTGGTTTTAATCCTGATCGGCAGTATGCTTTTATCAGAAAAGGAAAGGAGGAAACACTCCTTATTGTTGCCAATTTTGATGCGGCAGACATCAATGTCGGAGTACGTGTTCCTGCACATGCTTTTAGTTTTATGGATTTGCGTGGCGGCTTATATGCCGCAATCGATTTGCTTTCGGGAGAAACTCAAACGGTGGAGTTGAAACCTGATGGCTTTACGATGGTGGCAGTGGCAGCCAATAGTGCAGTTGTGCTCAAAATAGAGGGATGAGAAACAGAATTTGTGAGGTAAGAAAGCCGCATCATCGTAACGATGCGGCTTTCTTTATATTGGCAGTAGCGTTTAGTTCCTTTACGTCTACCAGTCCGCTGGCAATGGCGTAGATGGTAAGTCCGCTCACGGAGTGAATGTTGAGCTTGCGTGATATGTTTTTGCGATGGGTAAGCACTGTATTGATGCTGATGAAGAGAAAGGCTGCCACTTCCTTGTTCGTCATGCCGCGCACAATGCAGCAGACAACTTCCTTCTCACGTTCGGAAAGCGGATCAGTAACTGTTTTATCTCCAGTCTTTTCGCTATGGCATAGTCCTTGTTGGGCCAGCTGTTCTTCCAGAATGCCAACTGCAGGCACAAACAATTCGTCTTCCAGTTGGCAATGAGAGCGCAAGTCGGCTTCGCAGTTGAAAATATCGAAGAGCACATAATTGAGTAAGTCTCCGTCCCCAGTGGGGACATAATATTTTATGATAATGTTTTTCAGCTCTTGAAGTTTCTTGTCGATGCCGGTGTGACGGCGGGCAAAGCAGTCTATCTTGAAATTCTTATCGTATGTTCCGTTCAGCAGCCGTTCGACATAGGTGAATATTTTGTGATTTTCATATTCCATGTGCCGCCGTACTTCTCCCATGTAGCCATCATAAAATTTCAGAATGAGCAGAGCCACGTCGTTTTGTTGTGCTGTGTCGATTGCTTCAAGAAGTTTGCGGCGGATGGCCGGCAGCTGGAAACTGAGATAATAGTCGTGAGCATTTTTCAGATAGGTCATTAATGCCGATACTGACACCTGGTCCAGATGCTGTGTCACACTGTCGCTGCCATGACGCATAAAGTTGGCTACAGCCAGAAAAGTAGGTGTATCCACGCCTGCTGTGGCACATATTTCCTGTACAGAGCGGTCGCCAACACCCAAAGGGATGCCAAAACGGCTCATCATTTGCAGCAATTGCGGTGCGTCACAAATGATGTCACTCATTTTTGTATTGTCGTTGTAGTAAGAGGGCATATTCTTGTTTGTCTGTAAAGAAATGTGGGAGTTCCGGCTGCAAAAATAGTCAAAAAAAACTTGCTTTCCCTTTCAGCGGTATCACCATAAGTGGGTATTTGGGCTTGTGCGATCATTTTAACACAATTTGCTTTTAGGCGAAAAATGTTGTATCTTTGTAATAGTAGAGCGGGACTTTCTTATGAAAAGGCCCGCTTTTTGCGTGTTTTTCTGGAGTGGTCATATGTTTTTTTGACGTGTTTTCGGGAAAAAACTCCGTATCGGAATCTAAATTCCAAGTATTCGTGTTAAAAATTCGATACGGACTTTTTGAATTCCAATAGTTAGAATTCAAAAATCAGCCCATTGAAATGTAATGAAAGGTTAAAAATGTTAATATTCAAAGGGGCTGCCATTGGGGCTGAGTTCAATTAAAAAAGACTCGCTTCGGTTATAGGTTACCGAAGCGAGTCCCGACCGGTGTGCCGGATATTTGTTCATTGTTTCCTGAATTCATAATTTTTCCCGCTTTTCCCTTTGGCGCGGAAAATAGAATCGTTCAGTTCTTCTATTTCCACCCAGTCGCGGTTACGCCCGTCTTTAATGATGACATGACAGTTGTATATTTCATAATTGGAAATAAATTTTTCCAATTGCGAGAGGTTAATCAAAACGTCCAGTTCTTCGTTATCATGCCGTGTCGTCATGGCATAGCGGGCCGTGTCACTGCGGTCGCCGTAGATTTTTCCGTAATGTGGCTCCCCTGTTTCGGATGTTAGGGCAATGTCGAATTCGCGTCCATCTTCTGTTACCAGTGTAAAGGCACTCATTCCGAATCCTTCCGAGCGGCCGTAGACGGTGGAGTCGGGCATGCTTTTTTGAGGGGCGGTATCGATAATTTGTGCCGGGGCGGCTATGGAATCGGTATTGCCTTGCTTATCCGAAGATTTGCCTTTTCCGCAGCTGCTCAGCATGAGGCTGAACAGCACTGCTGCGAACATGAAAACTTTCTTCATAATGTCATAATCTTTTAATCGGGGGCTAAGTTACACATTTATTTCAACTTACAAAATAAAACATGGAAACTAATATGGTTATATCAAAAAAATAGCGTAACTTTGTGGCCGGTATTATTTACAACATAATGTCCAACTTATTTAATTAACTAATTTATTAACATTTTAATGGAGAACATCAAGAACATTGCACCTCTGTCGGATTTTGACTGGAATGCATTCGAGAACGGAGTCGCTGAAAGCGCTCAAAGCCAGGAAGAGCTTGAAAAAGCTTACGACCAGACCCTTGGCCGCGTAAATGAAAACGAAGTGGTTGAAGGTACGGTTATCTCTATCAACAAGCGCGAAGTTGTTGTTAACATCGGCTACAAGAGCGATGGTATCATTCCCGTAAATGAATTCCGTTACAATCCTGAGCTTCAGGTGGGCGACACTGTTGAAGTGTACATCGAGAATCAGGAGGACAAAAAAGGACAGTTGGTTCTTTCTCACAAAAAGGCTCGTGCAAGCAAATCATGGGAGCGTGTTAATCAGGCTCTTGAAAACAAAGAAGTGGTTAAGGGTTACATCAAGTGCCGCACAAAGGGTGGTATGATTGTCGATGTATTTGGAATCGAGGCATTCTTGCCCGGTTCGCAGATCGATGTTAAGCCTATCCGCGATTACGATGTATTCGTTGGTAAGACCATGGAATTCCAGATTGTGAAAATTAATCAGGAATATAAGAATGTTGTTGTTTCCCACAAGGCACTCATTGAAGCCGAACTTGAGGCACAGAAGCAGGAAATCATTTCCAAACTCGAAAAAGGTCAGGTGCTTGAAGGTACTGTCAAGAACATCACTCCTTACGGTGTATTCATTGACCTTGGTGGCGTAGACGGTTTGATCCATATCACCGACCTTAGCTGGGGCCGTGTGAATGATCCGAAAGAAATCGTTGAACTCGACCAGAAACTCAATGTCGTTATTCTTGATTTCGATGAGGAAAAGAAGCGTATTGCCCTCGGCCTGAAGCAACTTACTCCGCATCCTTGGGATGCCCTCGATGCTGAACTCAAAGTAGGTGACAAGGTTAAGGGTAAAGTTGTCGTTATGGCCGATTATGGCGCATTTGTTGAAATCGCAGCCGGCGTGGAAGGTCTTATCCATGTAAGCGAAATGAGCTGGAGCCAGCATTTGCGTTCTGCTCAGGATTTCCTTAAAGTAGGTGATGAAGTTGAAGCCGTTATCCTGACTCTCGACCGCACCGAACGTAAGATGTCACTCGGTATCAAGCAACTCAAAGAGGACCCCTGGAAAGATATTGAAGTTAAATACCCTGTAAACTCCAAGCATCAGGCCAAGGTTCGTAACTTCACTAACTTCGGCGTGTTCGTAGAACTTGAAGAAGGTGTGGACGGACTGATTCACATCTCAGATCTTTCTTGGACTAAGAAAATCAAACATCCTTCTGAGTTCACTCAGATTGGTGCAGAAATCGAAGTAGTTGTTCTTGAAATAGATAAAGACAACCGTCGTCTTTCTCTCGGTCACAAACAGCTTGAAGAGAATCCTTGGGATGTATTCGAAACAGTTTTCACAGATGGCAGCATCCACGAAGGTACAATCATCGAAATGCTTGATAAGGGTGCCGTTGTACAGCTCCAGTATGGCGTAGAAGGTTTTGCAACTCCCAAACATCTCGTTAAGGAAGATGGCAGCCATGCTCAGCTCAACGAGAAACTCCCCTTCAAGGTAATCGAATTCAACAAGGACAGCAAGCGCATCATTCTCTCTCACAGCCGTACATTCGAAGATGTACAGCGTGCAGAAGCCCGTGCTGAGAAGAAGAGTGTTCGTAAGACTGCTAAGAAAGAAGAAACTGTTGCTGGTATCCAGAATCAGGCCGCTTCCACCAGTCTCGGAGATATTGATGCTCTTGCAGCTTTGAAAGCTAAAATGGAAAAGGGTGAATAATTCACATGAAAACGGATTAATCAATGAATGATATGGACTTTTCAAAGAAGTCTGAATGATTTGATTATATAAGAAAAAGAAAAGTCTGCATACAAAATTTGTATGCAGACTTTTCTTTTTCTTAAGAGTGGAGATTTCTTGTTTGGAAATAGTGCTATATTTCTAATTTATTTTGTATCTGAAAGGATATGAGGGTGTTTCTTATTTTATAATGATCTTGAGGATAAAAAACTTGCGTTTTCAATTCTTTCTGTAAGAATTGAAAACGCAATCGAACTTATTGTAACACAGGAATAATGTGTATGATTGAATTTTGAATTTCAGTTGAAATAATTTTGTAAGTTGTCAGTACTTATTAAAATTTGTATTTTATGCCCGTCAGGAGCATAAGTGGCATCGGATGATGTAAAGAGGCGTTCAATGAGGTCTGCCATCTCCTCAGGAGTGAGATATTGTCCAATTGGTAAAGCTGCTTTTTGTGATAAAGATAATGATATTAAATGTATTACTGGGTCGCCGGCTTGCAGCTTTCCCTGTAGTGCATCATCGGCTATACCTTGTAGTAATGTGATGTAATCCACTCCTTCTGTTCCTGTCGGTATACCTTGAATAGCATAGCTTCCTCCTCCTAATGGAGAAATATCAAAACCAACATCTGCTAATGTCGGGAGTAAGGTATCGAAAGTGGTGGCCGACGATGGAGATAGCTGTAGCATTTGTGGGAACAGTAATCCTTGGCTTACTCCTTGGTGCTCATTTTGTTGTTGGCGGTACATGTCGTAAAGTAGTCTCATATGGGCACGGTGTTGGTCTACAAGTAGCAGACCTTTGTTTGTTGCTGTTACGATGAAGCGTCCGCGGAACTGAAAACAAGGTGTGTCGTTTTTTTCCCAAATGATTTGCTCTTCTTCGGATAGTTTGTCGTATAATGTAGGGACATTACTTAGTGTGGAATCGTCAGAAATCTTGAAATCTTCTTCTGGAATCGTAGTGTAAAGTTCTTGCCAGTCATTGTTTTTTCGATGATTAGACGTTGTGGAAGGAGATCGATTATCTGTCGATGAATGAGCGCTGGATGTTTTGTTTTCGTTATTGGTGGCGAAAGGGTTGAATTGATTGTTTATATGTACTTGGGGCTGGACAACAGTATCAGTGTTTGGATTGAATATTGGAATATTAGGACTATTGGTCGTGTCAAAGTCGATGGTAGGTATGGCGTTGAATTTTCCTAATGCTTCTCTTACAGCAGCTAAAATGATTTGCCATAATGCCTGATCATCCTGAAATTTGATTTCTGTTTTTTGAGGATGAATGTTGACATCTATTCGTGAAGGGGCTAAATTGAAATTCAAAAAATAATGAACCTGTTCTCCTTCTGGAATTAATCGTTCGTAAGCAGACATAATGGCTTTGGCAAAGTAGGGATGACGCATGTAGCGTCCGTTGGCGAAGAAAAATTGATGAGCCCCTTTTTTCCGTGCACTGTCGGGAATGCCGACATATCCGGATATTGTTGCTAGGGATGTTTCAACTTCAACCGGTATCAAATGACTGTCTATTTTTTTTCCAAAAATACCGCTAATTCGTTGTCGGAAATTACCGGAAGGTAATGACATTATAGGTTTTTCTTCGGTATGGATCGTGAAGGCTATGTCGGGATGTGCTAACGCTATGCGCTCAAATTCCTGTATGATATTAGTTAGTTCTGTTTGATTGGATTTGAGGAATTTTCGTCGTGCCGGAATGTTGAAAAATAAATTACGAACAGCAAAGTTTGAGCCAATGGGGCAGGCTATAGGTTCTTGTGCTGTTACTTTGCTCCCTTCAATATTTATACAGACTCCTAATGTGTTGTCTGCTAGCCGTGTGCGTAACTCAACTTGTGCAACCGCAGCAATGGAAGCTAAGGCTTCGCCGCGAAATCCCATGGTGCGGAGACTGAACAGATCGGTGGCTTCACTTATTTTTGAGGTTGCATGGCGTTCGAATGCCAAACGGGCATCTGTTTCACTCATTCCCTTGCCATCATCCACTACCTGTATGCATGTCTTACCGGCATCTGTTATGAAAATCTGAATGCGGCTAGCTCCGGCATCAATGGCATTTTCTACTAATTCTTTAACAACGGAACTAGGGCGCTGAATGACTTCTCCGGCTGCGATTTGATTGGCAACAGCATCAGGAAGTAATTTGATAATATCGCTCATGGAGATGTTTTGTAAACCAGGTTAGAAGAGTTTTCATTCAAACTTTTGTATTGGGGCTTCATGGCGTATTGAGGGTTTTAGCTCCATTCCCTTTTTCTTTGGTCGCCATTCAAACAGATCATATTTATTGCGTGGCCGGATATAATCAAACCATGCAAAATTTGACAGCCGGGTTCTTTCTGCAGGAGCAAGGCCGGCAACATAGAAACATCCGGTTGAAGCTGGTGCCCATAATTTTCGTAATTTACGATTTTCCATGAACATTCGTAATTGAGATGTCTCTGTGTAATTTTGATAGATGATTGTACTGTCTTTTTCTAATGGAAAGTTTACGATATGGACATTGCCATCAGCGCAGTTGAGTTTCATTTCCCCTTGCTTGAAATAGGAACGTAAAAGGTGTGCGGTAACTTGATTGAAATGAACGGAATCTAACTGTTCTATCATGATGGCCTGTCGTTGTACGTAAATGCTGTCAATTGTAGAATCGTTAGCAAAAATGTTTATTTCCTCACCTACAATTTGTTTATTTTCACTCCATACAATAGGATCGCGGTAGAGAGATAATTTATGCTCTAAAGAGTTGAATACAAGAGAGTCGGAAACGGCCTGTACATCGGAACGATAAGCTCTGGCATGGAAATAGCCATGGAGAACACGAAAAGTACTGTCTGTTTTTAGATTATAGGAAAATAATCGTAATGTATCAGCATGTACGAACAGAGTGTCTTGTTTGTTAGCATAATATTTGGCTAACGCATTGCCGTAAGCTATGGCTTCACCTATGATGTCATTATATTTGCAATAATCTCCGGAAAGAATATTTTTGTTGGTTTTGTCATGGTAGACAACGTTGCGAAAAGCTTCCATAATACCGTTCTTTTCATTATAATAGATGCTATCACCTATCATGGTATTCTCTCCATTGAGGACTGTAGATCTGTCGAAAAGTTCAATTTGACCTGTTTGAGTATAATAGAAACCGTGGGTGGTGGCAACTTGATTCTTATCACTATAGATATTGGAAGGACCTACGATTTCCGCTATTTTTGTGATTGTATTATAATGTAAGGTGTCAGAAACTAATCGAAATTTAGGATTGATCAATTCGACATTATAATTGAAAGTGGATTGTCTTGTGTCGGTGTAGTATTCACCCCAATCTGAAGTTAGGGTATTATCTTTATCTACTAGTTTACCACCATCAAAAAAGTAAGCTTTTCCATAGAGACGGTCATAATTAAGTGAATCGGTGGTAAGAATTTGTCCTCTGTGTGTTAATATCACGTTTTCACGCGCTTCAGCTAAAGCTTCATTACCATCATAGAACATTCGCTTACCGGTGAGTGAGAGAGTATCACCTTGAGTTAATCTAACATTGTCATAAGCTTCAAACGAATTACCTGCTTGAAAATATACGGCACTATCACATTTTAGTATCATGCCGTCATGTCTGAAAACAACATTACCACTTAAGCGTTGTGCATCGGGATGCTCGTATTCGTCATAAAACCAGTGATCGGCATGAATAAGTTCTATGCGCTTGTTATTTTGTGCTGGGGAATAGGTGAGGGTAGGGAACGTCGTGGTAAATATAGGATTTGCTTGGGCTAACACTGATAGGAGAAATATCAATATAGCCCAAGCAAATTTGTTTTTTATTGAATAAGAGGAAAAATTCATTTAATCCAATTTGGGTACATGAAATCACAATTTCGCCAGTTGGGATTGATTCTTACAAATGTTTGTTTTTGCTTGTCAATAATCCACTGCTTTATTTTTTCTTCACTGCGTTTTTGGTAAACAATGTCTTTGAGAACTTGAAAATCTTCAGTCATGTGTGCTCTATGGCTTTCGATTTTATTTTTCAATTTTATGATAGCACAGACTGTTTGTCCTTTTTCATTAGTCATTTTGAAAGCTTTGGAAACTTCTCCAGGTTGCATGGTCTCTACGACTCTTGCCACATCTGGAGGAAGTTGCTCCATTTGGAAGCGAGACATGTTGGTATGAGTCTCAGGATTTAAGTAAGCCATTAAACCTTTGTTATTTCTTGTGTTTTTGTCATCTGATTGAACAGCGGCTTTTTCAAAAGTTAATTTGTTTAATCGGATGTCGTTTGCAATGGAGTCTAATTTCTCTAGGCTCTTTGTAATTTCGTTTTCTTCTATTTCAGGTTTCAACAGAATGTGGCGTACATTGACTTTATCTCCTCGTTTGTCTATAAATTGAATGATATGGAAACCATATTCGGTACGTACAATTTTTGAAACCTTTTTAGGGTCATTGAGGCTAAAAGCCACATTGGAGAACTCTGGTACCCATTGGTTGCGTCCACTATAGCCTAATTCTCCTCCATTGCGTGCAGAGCCATCTTGAGAATAGAATTTTGCTAACATAGAGAACTCTGTTTCTCCTGAGTTTACTTGACGTGCAAACTCCCGCAAACGCTCTTCTATGCGTTCCACCTCTTTACGAGTTACTTGAGGAGCAGAAGTTATAATTTGAACTTCCACTTGTGTTGGAATTAAAGGTAAACTATCTTGTGGTAAGTTATTGAAATATTCACGTACTTCTGCCGGAGTGATTTTTAGGTTATCTGTAATTTTTTTTCGTACTTGGCGGATTTTCTCATCATTGCGAAACATTGTTTTCTGCTGTTCGCGAAATTGTGCAATTGTTTTGCGGGCCATTGTTTCAACATTTTCACGTGAACCAAAATTTTGAATAGCACGGTTGACTTGCTCATCGGCTGCTTTTATAATCAGTGATTCATCGACTTCAATGCTGTCCAAAGCTGCTTGATGGAGAAATAGTTTTTGTATGGCTAATTGTTCGGGAATTACACAATATGGATTTTCTATGCGTTCACCATACATTTCTGCACTGATACGCATCTCTTCGACATCGCTTAATAATATGGGTTCATCGCCAACCATCCATATGACTTCGTCTACAATATTATTATTTTGTGCCGAAATCGCTGATGTTAATATCAGTGTTGCTATAGTTGTAACTAATTTTTGAGGCATAATTCTATTTTTTATATAAGAAGCTATTTTTTACACACTCAAAAGAGCTTATAGTCAGTGCTTATTCACAGTTGACAATATATCTCTGTTGATTGTGAAAGTATATTCTTTGCGTAATTTTTCAATCCAGACTTGTTCGAGTTGTTCTTGATAATCTGCTAGAACTTGTTGTTTAACATCCAAGAAATTTTGTGGTTTATTTATTTTTTTACCAGAAACTCCAACATATTTGAAATCTGTTTTTGTCGGAACTGATTCACCGCCAAATACGCATTGATCTATATAAGCGTTTTCACCTTTTTTTACAAGATAAGGTCCTGAAACGCTTACTGTAACAGAATCTTTGTTGAATGTTTGTTTCAAAAGTCTGCGCCAATCTGGATTATTGGAATTTTTCTTAATGAAAGAATTGACTTTTTTTATTAAGTTGTTATTTTTACTTCGAATTACAAAACCTTTAAAATGAGGTTCTGTCCAAATGTAATTCTTTTTATTAGCCTTGAAAGTTGCTGCTAGACCTTTTTCGTCATTTGCAGCGATATCCCAAATAAGGCGTTTACTAATTTCATATAATAAAAGTCCGTCATGATATTCCTGTATAAGATATTTTAAATCCGGTTGACGAGTTTGTTGTATTTGCAGTATACTGTCGAGAATTGCTGAGCGTGTTAACTTTTCTCCACTTGCAGTGATGAGTTTTTGTATATGATGTTCTGCAGATAGTTCTTCGATGTTTTGACGTTTAAGCGATGCGTAAATTTCTGGTTTTAACACTTCATAAGGCTCTAATTGTTTACGTTCAAGCATCTTAATGATGTGAAAGCCGACAGAAGACTGTATCGGGGAAGACATTTCTCCAACATTAAGCGAATAGGCTGCTTCTTCAAATTCTTTCAATGTCATATTGGGGCCAATCCAAGGTAGTTCTCCGCCACGTGAAGCAGTTCCTCTGTCTTCTGAGTGTCTTTGTGCTAAATCAGTAAAATTACCTCCTTCTTTTAATCTTTGATATAGGGAGTCGATTTTAGTTTTTGCTTGTTGTCTGTCTTTTTCTGAAGCATTTTGCTTGATTAATATTAAGATATGCGCTAAGCGTAATAAGTCTTTCCCTTCTAGTTGATTGGCTGTTCTTGTGTAAATACTTTGTGCAATGGAATCAATATAAGTAGTATCTATGAGTTGGGGAATTAATTGCATGTCACGATATTGCATAAATTCCTCTTTGAAACTACTCAATGTGTCAAGATGAGCGGCTTCGGCTACTGCTACTTTTAGTTTATAATTAACAAACATTTCAGCATATTCATCTACTGTTTTCTTTTCTAGTGCACCTTCAATATTCCCATTTTTATTGTAAGAATATTCAAATTCACTACGATAAACTGGTTTGCCATTGATGGTCATTAGGATTGGGTCCTCATTCTGAGACCATCCGATAAGACTCATAAAGAAAAATATGGAGATGAATATTTTTTTCATATTTAAATGATTTATAGAGCTGTAATGATAATACTCTTATCCTTATTTTTTGCGACATATTGGTAGTGCAAACTTATAAGGATAAGAGTATATTCTTTAATATACAGTTGATGTATTTTCAATTATAAACATTAAGAGTGTTATTTATTCAGAGCGGCTATAATTGGGGGCTTCACTTGTAATTGTTATGTCATGAGGATGACTTTCCATAACACCAGCACCTGTAATACGGGTAAATTTAGCATTATGTAATTCATCGATGGTCGCAGCACCACAATATCCCATACCAGATCGTAATCCGCCTACCATCTGATAGATGACTTCTTGTACAGATCCTTTATATGGAACGCGACCGGCAATACCTTCCGGAACAAGTTTTTTGATTTCTACAACACCTGACTGGAAATAACGGTCCTTTGACCCATTTTCCATAGCCTCAAGACTTCCCATTCCACGGTATGTCTTGAATTTACGGCCGTTGAAGATTATTGTTTCTCCGGGACTTTCTTCTGTTCCTGCAACAAGTGAGCCAATCATGACACAATTTCCACCAGCGGCCAAGGCTTTTACTATATCGCCAGAATAGCGCAATCCACCATCAGCAATAAGGGGTACTCCGGTACCTTTCAATGCGCAAGCGACATCATAAACCGCAGATAACTGTGGAACTCCAACACCGGCGACAACACGTGTTGTGCAAATAGAACCGGGTCCGATACCTACTTTTATGGCATCAGCACCGGCATCGGCCAACATTTTGGCGGCGGCACCCGTAGCTACATTACCAACAACAAAGTCAACACCTGTAAACGCACTTTTGGCTTCGCGTAGCTTGTCTATAACAAACTTGGAATGTCCATGAGCTGTGTCTATAACAATGGCATCTGCACCAGCATTTATAAGAGCTTCCATACGTTGCATTGTGTCGGCTGTGACTCCAACACCTGCTGCGACACGTAAACGTCCTTTGGTATCTTTGCAAGCCATTGGCTTGTCTTTAGCTTTAGTAATATCCTTATAGGTGATGAGACCTACTAGTTTTCCGTCTTTGTCAACAACCGGAAGCTTTTCGATTTTATTTTCTTGGAGGATTTGTGCAGCACTTGTTAAATCTGTTTGTGTATTGGTGGTTACAAGATTTTCACAAGTCATGACTTTATCTATATGTTTATCTAAATCACGTTCAAAGCGTAAATCGCGGTTGGTGACAATTCCCACTAAATGCATTGCATCGTCAACTACGGGGATTCCTCCAATATGATATTCTTGCATTAAGGCAAGTGCATCACGAACGGTCTTTCCACGTTTAATAGTGATAGGGTCATAAATCATGCCATTTTCCGCACGCTTTACGATTGCTACTTGACGTGCTTGCTCTTCGATGGTCATGTTTTTGTGTATGACTCCGATACCTCCTTCACGGGCAATAGCAATGGCCATCGGTGCTTCTGTAACAGTGTCCATTGCAGCTGTTACAAAAGGAATTTGTAGGGATATGTTACGGGAAAATGGCGTACCCAGACTCACAGTACGTGGTAGAACCTCTGAATAAGCAGGAACTAAGAGGACATCATCAAAAGTGAGACCGTCCATTACAATCTTGTCGGCAATAAAATCAGAAATCATAACTTTAAGGATATTTTATTGCATGCAAAATTACTTTTTTCCTGTGAGGTATACAAGTTATTGGTTTCTCTTTTTACCTTTTTAAGGTAGCATTTTATAAAAAACTTCAACCTCTGCCTTTACTGTAGCAGGATTCTCTGATGGATGTTCTGAAATATACCATTGGGTAAAGGCATCTATTGCAGCGCGTTTCATTTGTGCGCGTCCAGCTCGTAAACCGCTTTGATAATTATTATAAGGTAATAAGTTTTTATTATAATTGCCGTCGCTCATAAGTAAGTGTATATATGATGATAAAAATCAAGTGCGCTACATTTTGTAGTGCACTTGATTTTGTATTAGAGAGAAAGACTTTTTATCTTACTTTCTCTACAATAGCTTTGAATGCTTGGGGATTGTTTACTGCGAGATCTGCCAAAACTTTGCGATTGATTTCTATGCCTGCTTTGTGCAGATTGCCCATTAATTGAGAATAAGAAAGTCCTTCTAAGCGAGCGGCTGCGTTAATACGCTGAATCCACAAGGCGCGGAAGTTACGTTTTTTTGCACGACGATCACGGAATGCATAAGTCAGACCTTTCTCCCAAGTGTTTTTGGCAACGGTCCAAACATTTTTGCGAGCACCATAATAACCGCGTGTTAGTTTTAAGATTCTTTTTCTTTTTGCTCTTGAAGCAACGTGATTTACTGATCTTGGCATGTGTTTGTTTTTTAGGGCAGTTAGCGCCGTTTTTTATAACGAACTTTGTGCTAAACAGCCGGTTAAACTAATAATGATTAAAAGATATTCGTTAAAGATTAACGGAGGCAGAGAAGCTCACGTACTTGACGTACGTTAGTACCGTCAACAGTACCGGTTTGAACCAAATTACGCTTCTGCTTTTTCGTTTTCTTAGTCAAAATATGACTATGAAATGCGTGTTTTCTTTTAATCTTACCCGTTCCGGTAAGGGCGAACCTCTTTTTGGCACCGGAATTAGTTTTAACTTTTGGCATTTTCTTTTTGTTTTTAATTATTAATGTTAGCGGCTGCGTGAGATACCAAACACAAACGCGCTTTATATTTGTTTATTTTAAATAAACTCTGTTCAGAAATCTTCACCTTCTACTTTAGGACCTGTATATTCCTTTGGAGCTTTTATCTTTGGAGCTGCTTTTGCTTTTTCGGGAATTGCAGTAATTTCTTCTGAGGACTCTTCTGATTTTTTTGTTACAGGTGTTTTTTTAGGAGCAATGAAGATAATCATGCGCTTACCTTCCAATACCGGCATTTGCTCTACTTTTCCATAATCTTCCAAATCGCTGGCAAAGCGTAGTAATAATACTTCTCCTTGTTCTTTGAATAGTATGCTTCGTCCGCGGAAGAAAACATAAGCTTTTACTTTATCGCCATCTGTAAGAAATTCTTTGGCATGCTTTAATTTGAAGTTGTAATCATGCTCATCTGTCTGTGGCCCAAATCGGATTTCTTTCACTTCAATCTTCACTTGTTTGGCCTTTAATTCCTTTTGGCGTTTTTTCTGCTGATAGAGGAATTTTGAATAATCAATCAAACGGCAGACCGGAGGTTGTGCGTTAGGTGAAATCTCTACGAGATCCAAACCTTTCTGCTCGGCTAGTTGTAATGCCTTATGGGTTGGCAGAACCATTGCTTCCGCATCGTCTCCTACTATTCGTACCTCACGTGAACGGATTTGCTCATTGATGCGGTACTTATATTTCATTTTGTCGTTCTTCATTCAGAATGTTTCAGTTGTCGTTTGTGTGATTGTTGTTGATGTTTATTGTTTTAGCGGCTGCAAAGTTAATAGTTTTTTGTCATTTCAACGACTTCGTCATTGATTTTCTTTGCAAAATCCGCAATATTCATGCTCCCTTGGTCTCCTTCTCCTTGCTTGCGAACGGAAACCGAGTTTTCGGTTGCTTCTTTTTCGCCTACAATAAGTAAGTAAGGTACATGCTTCATTTCATTGTCGCGGATTTTCCTGCCTATCTTTTCCGAACGGTCATCCACATAAGCACGGACATCCTGCTCGTCAAGTATTTTGCATACTTTTTGGGCATAATCATTGAATTTGTCGGAAATAGGGAGAATCGCGACTTGGTCAGGCATCAGCCACAATGGGAAATGACCGGCAGTGTGTTCTATGAGCACAGCCACAAAACGCTCCATGGAACCGAATGGTGCGCGATGAATCATGACTGGGCGGTGTTTTTGGTTATCTGAACCGGTATATTCAAGTTGAAAACGCTCAGGAAGATTGTAGTCTACTTGAATGGTGCCTAATTGCCAACGGCGACCTAACGCATCTTTAACCATGAAGTCTAATTTGGGGCCGTAGAAAGCAGCTTCACCATATTCGATATGGGCCGGTAATCCCTTTTCCTTACATGCTTCAATGATGGCTTGCTCCGCGCGTTCCCAATTGTCTTCAGAACCGATATATTTTTCGCGGTTTACTTTGTCACGCAAGGATATTTGAGCTTCAAATTTATCGAATTTCAAAGCACTGAATATAATCATTATTATATCCATTACACGTAGAAATTCATCTTTAACCTGATCGGGACGGCAGAAAATGTGAGCGTCATCCTGAGTAAAGCCACGTACACGTGTCAAGCCATGTAGTTCACCACTTTGTTCATAGCGGTATACTGTTCCGAACTCTGCCAATCGTAGTGGAAGGTCTTTGTAAGATCGTGGTTTCCAGGAAAAAATGGCACAGTGATGGGGACAGTTCATTGGTTTGAGCATGTACTCTTCGCCTTCTTCAGGGGTATGGATCGGTTGGAAGGAATCTTTTCCGTATTTAGCATAATGTCCGGATGTTACGTAGAGATTTTTTGAACCGATGTGTGGAGTTATTACTTGCTGATAACCGTAACGTTTTTGTATTTTCTTCAGGAAATCCTCAAGCCGTAACCTTAAGGCTGTACCTTTAGGCAACCACATAGGCAATCCTTTCCCAATGAGGTCGGAGAACATGAATAACTCCATTTCCTTGCCAATTTTGCGGTGGTCGCGACGTTTTGCTTCTTCTAATAATTGTAAATATTCATCCAGAAACTTTTTCTTTGGGAATGCAACACCATAAACACGTGTCATTTGGGGACGTTTCTCGTCACCGCGCCAATATGCCGAACTTACAGCCATCACCTTCACCGCTTTGATCGGTGCTGTGCTCATAAGGTGCGGACCACGACATAGATCTGTGTAATTGCCTTGTGTGTATGTTGTTATATTGCCATCTTCAAGTTCTTCAATCAGCTCGTTCTTATAATGCTGGCCGCAATTGCCGAAGAATTTTAAAGCATCACTTTTCCTGATTTCTTGGCGTACAAGAACTTCTTTACGGGTGGCTAGTTCTTGCATTTTCTTTTCAATTTTTTGAAAATCGCTTTCAGAAATTGAAATGCCCTCGGGAGGCATTACGTCATAGTAAAAACCGTTTTCTATCGCAGGACCAATACCAAATTGAGTGCCAGGCCATAGTTCCTGCATGGCCTCGGCCATCAAGTGGGCTGAGGTGTGCCAAAAGGCATGTTTACCTTCAGCGTCTTCCCATTTATAGAGTTGAATGGTTGCGTCTTCATTGATTGGGCGGTTTAATTCTACCGTTTCCCCATTGATGCCGCAAGCTAAAACATCTTGAGCCAAACGCGAAGAAATGCTTTCGGCTATTTGAAGTCCCGTAACGCCTTTTTCATATTCGCGTATTGATCCGTCGGGAAAAGTTATTTTAAGCATAATCCGATTGTTTTATATTGGCGCAAAGGTAACGATATTTTTTGAATAATAAAGCATTTGGTCGATCTAAAAAGCACAGTCTTTTCCCATCTGCCGTCCTGAGAGATGTTTGTAGCGGTGAATAGTAAAGAGCAGTTCCGTTCTTTATATAAAAGAAGAAACTGCTCTTGATTTCTCTATTATCGTAGCATCGTTGATTAATAGTTTTCTGCTTTGAGTTCGAAATAACTTTTGGGATGTTCGCAAACAGGGCAAACCTCAGGGGCTTTTTTGCCTATTACGATATGGCCGCAGTTGCGGCATTGCCAGATACAATCGTTATCGCGGGAGAATACAATTTTTTCGTTGATGTTTTGCAGTAATTTACGGTATCGTTCTTCGTGATTTTTCTCAACGGCAGCTACACCACGCATGTGGGCAGCGATTTCTGTGAAACCTTCTTCCTCTGCTTCTCTGGCCATGCGGTCGTACATGTCAGTCCACTCGTAGTTTTCACCAGTCGCAGCTATTTCCAGATTTTCGATGGTGGATTTGATTCCTCCTCCCTGAAGAAATTTAAACCATAATTTGGCATGCTCCTTTTCATTGTTGGCTGTTTCTTCAAAGATCGCCGCAATTTGTTCGTATCCGTCCTTCTTAGCTTTAGAAGCGAAATAAGTGTACTTGTTCCGCGCCATTGATTCTCCGGCAAAAGCTTCCAGAAGGTTTTTCTCTGTTTTCGTTCCTTTCAATTCTTTCATAACAAAATTCTTAATAATAAAACAATTTAACTAAATCTCTTATATTTTCATGTAGGTAAATGTTTCTTGAATACATGGTACTCTTGCTTGAGGACATCGGCTACAATTGGTGGAACTGCTGTTGAAATGTCTTCTCCGCAATGCAAATGGCGTCGGATTTCGGTGGAACTCCAAGGGTAGAGTGGTACGTCTTTCAGCATCAATACATTAGAAGGTAGATTTTCTTTCTCTATAGCATAATCCGGACGTGGATAAATGATAATTGTATGGTTGCGTAACAACTCCTCATAGTCAGCCCATTTGTGAAATACCCGCCAATTGTCTCCTCCAATCAGTAAGGAAAAATCGGTGCCTGCATATTGATGGCGCAAGGCCTTGAGTGTATTTGAAGTGAAGGAAGGCCGTGGCAGTTTGAATTCGAAGTCGCTCACCACGATATGGGGTTCATTAATAACAGCCAGTTCGGCCAGTCGCAGGCGAAACCTTTCAGGCATGAGGTCTTGTTGTTCTTTCAGTGGATTTTGCGGAGATACCATTAACCAAACTTCATCGGCCATGTCATTCGCTAATACGCTTCTTGCCAAAGCTATATGGCCGTTGTGGATAGGGTTGAAAGAACCGCCGAAAATTGTTACCCGCTTCATTTCGAGAGAAATGTCTTGATGACGGCCAGGGTTTCGGCTTGCGCTGTAGCCAAATCATCGTTAATGATGATTTGGTCGAATTTTGGAGCGAATGAAAGTTCGAATTCTGCGCGTTCTATGCGTTGCTCTATGATTTCAAGAGAGTCTTCCCCTCTGCCTTCCAGCCGTTTCCGCAAAGCGTTGATTGACGGTGGCTGAATGAACAGGCTGATGGCTTCTTCACCGTAGTGATGTTTGATGTTACAGCCCCCTAGGACATCGACATCGCAAACCACGTTCTCTCCGGCTTTTAATTGTTTATCTACCTGCTCTTTGAGAGTGCCGTAATATCGGTCTTTATAGACTTCTTCATATTCAAGAAATTTACCGGCGGTGATATGTTGGCGGAACTCTTCCGGTGAGAGAAAGAAGTATTCCACACCGTGTTGCTCACGGCCGCGTGGCGGTCGGCTGGTGGCGGAAATGGAGAAATGAAGATTTAGCCCTTTTGTCATCAAGTAGTTGATGATGGTACTTTTTCCACTACCGCTAGGTGCGGAGAAAATAATGACTTTACCTTTATTCATTGAGAGGCTACAGTAAGAGTTGCATGACAATTTAGCGTCTGTCACATAACGTTGAGCACCTGCTCCTTAATTTGTTCCAGTTCGTCTTTCATCATTACTACGATGTTCTGCATTTCTGCGTTGTTGCTTTTCGAACCGGTGGTATTAATCTCACGGCCCATTTCCTGAGCTATGAAACCGAGTTTTTTCCCTTGTCCGTGGCCGTTTTCCATTGTTTCGCGGAAGTAGGCCAGATGGTTGGTCAGTCGTTGCCGTTCTTCGCTTATGTCAAGTTTCTCTATATAGTATATCAACTCCTGCTCCAGACGGCCGGCATCATAGTCTATACCTTTTAGTTCGCTCAGGCGCTCGGTGAGCCGTTGGCGGATTTTCTCTACGCGGCTTTTCTCATAAGGTTCGATGCTTATCATCAAAGCTGCGATGTTGTCAAGTTTTTCCGTGAATTTTTCGGCAAGGGCTTCACCCTCTTGCTTGCGGAATTCTACCAGCCGGTTAATGGCTTCTTTTACGGTGTGGAGCATTATTCCCCATTCTTCATCACTAATCTCTTCCGTTGATGCGCTTTGGGTCGTCTCTGGTAATTTCATGACCACGTCCCATATCCTGCTTTCGTCAAAAGGTATGTGGTTGGCCTGGCTGATCTCACGCATTTGGCGGATGTATTCCGTTACGGCTTCTGCGTTGATGGAGACTGACTGGGAAACGGCTTCCTTTTCAATCCATAAGTTGAACTCGACTTTTCCGCGTTCCAGCTGTTTGGCCAGCAGTTGCCGGATTTCCATTTCGCGTTCGCGGTAGAGAGGTGCGATGCGTGCTGAAAGGTCAAAATTTTTGGAGTTGAGAGATTTTATTTCTACATGTATTTTTTTTCCATTGAAATGGGCTTCGGCCTTACCGTAGCCGGTCATCGACTGTATCATGTTTTTTGTTTTTATTACGTGGCAAAGATATAACAATAAATTGACAGGTGAGAAAGAATGAAGAAAAAATAACAAGGATTAGGATATTGTGTTTTTTTGTGAGGTGGGAGTGTCAATGAGCTTTTGTCGTTGTAATGAAAATGGTATGACCAGTGTATATTATATGCTATATTGGAAGTGAAAAAGGAGTGCAGGTTACTGTTTTTGATCATTAAGTCAATGGCCATGGAAGAGATTGTTCAAAGATTTTCCGAAGAGGAATAGGGGAAGATTTCTTGAGATGGAGACCACCCTTAGCTTTAACATATTTAACCTTTGTATACATTTAAGAGGGCTGAAAAACTATATTTCAAGTATTGGATTTGAAAAGTCTGTATTCGAATTTTAACACGAATACTTGGAATTTGAATTGCAATACGGAGATTTTGTTCGTAAAATGAGATGGTTTTTCGCGCTGTCAGGCCTGAAAAACAATGGAAAAGCAGGACTTTCGTGTAGAAAGCCCCGCTTCGCTATTACAAATATACGAAAATTTTTTCTGAAAAACAAGAAATGTTAAAATCGTGTCGGTGGGTATTTTCTCCGAAATATCATGTTGATTAAGGTTGATGTCGGATATTCTCCTGGAGTTTTTTCTTTTACCGCATTTGGGACAAAAACTGGTTCCTGTTCTCTTTTCTCGTGTCTGTTCTGACACCGTTTTACGCTTTTTTATCGGCAAAACTTATCAGGCGGCTGATGTACTTGCCCAGAATGTCGAACTCAATGTTTACCTTGCTGCCTTTTTGTATGTTGCGGAAGTTGGTGTGTGTGAGTGTATAGGGTATTATACAGACTTGAAAGCTGTTATCGGTCGGATTGCATACAGTGAGGCTTACGCCGTTCACAGTAACGCTGCCTTTGTCTACGGTACAATATCCTCGTTGCGCCATTTGGCGGTCGTGCCGGTAAGTGAACGTGAATATGGTGCTGCCTTCAGCCTCTTCTATAGCCGTGCATTCGGCAGTGGTGTCTACGTGTCCTTGTACAATGTGTCCATCCAGGCGCCCGTTCATAGGCATGGAACGTTCCACGTTTACTTCGTCACCTATGGTTAGTGACCCTAAATTGGACCGGCTGAGGGTTTCGTCTATGGCAGTTACGGTATAGGTGTCGTCTGTTCGTGCCACCACAGTCAGGCATACGCCGTTATGCGCTATACTCTGATCTATTTTTAATTCGTCGGTAAAGCCGCACTTAAAGGTGAGATGTAGGTTCTTTTGGTCGCGTTCCAAGGCTATGACCTGTGCGACGTCTTCAATAATTCCTGAAAACATATCTGCTGTTTTATTGTAAATGTATGATGGTGCAAAAATAAAAAATATTATTGGTTTACATGCTATCGTTTGCTTGTCAACCGAAAATAGATTCGTAACTTTGCTTTCGGTTTTATAAACATCAAAATTAAAAGGTATTATGATGAACGAATGGTTTGAATGTAAAATAAAGTATGACAAGACCATGGAGAATGGTCTGATGAAGAAGGTCACAGAACCTTATCTGGTGGATGCCTTGAACTTTACGGAGGCTGAACGCCGTATAATAGAAGAGATGACACCTTTTATGACCGGTGAATTTCAGGTGGCCGACATCAAGCGTGCTCATTATGCCGAGTTTTTCGAGACGGCAGAAGAGAGTGCTGACCGTTGGTTTAAGGCTAAATTGGTATTTGTGACATTGGATGAAAAAACTGGTAAGGAACGTAAAACGTCTCAGAACGTTCTTATTCAGGCCGCGGATTTGAGAGGGGCTATTACTCGCCTTGACGAAGGCATGAAGGGATCGATGATGGACTATGTGATTGCCTCTGTGGCCGAGACGCAAATCATGGATGTGTACCATTATAAAGAGGCTGTACCTGAATTTTCGCAGAAACAATCGGTGGAGGAGTAATTATGACTGATATTCAGAGACGACTGACAGATATTCAGGCCCAGCTCCCCACTGATGTGAAGTTAGTGGCTGTCTCGAAGTATCATCCGGCGGAGGCGATTGAACAGGCTTATATTTCGGGAGCCCGTCTATTCGGCGAAAGCCGCGCTCAGGAACTTGTGGTTAAGCATCAGGTATTGGCCGAAGATATTGAGTGGCATTTTATAGGTCATTTACAACCCAACAAGGTGAAATACATAGCTCCTTTTGTGTCCCTTATTCATGCTGTTGACAGTTTGAAACTACTCCGCGAAATTGATAAACAGGCGCATCGTTGCGATCGGATAATTCCTTGTTTGCTTCAACTTCATGTGGCGGAAGAAGAAACTAAGTTTGGATTGACACTTAGTGAATGTCATGAACTTCTATCTGGCGGTGAGTGGCGTGATTTGCATCATGTCCAAATAGTCGGTCTTATGTGCATGGCAACAAATACGGATGATGAAAATCGCATCCGCCATGATTTTCGTATGGCCTATGACTTTTACAGAAAGGTTAAACAGGAGTTCTTTAATGATACGGTAGCTTTCCGCTTCCGTTCTTGGGGGATGAGTGGAGATTTTCAAATAGCTATTGAGGAGGGAAGCAATATGGTACGTATTGGTTCATCCATTTTCGGTGACAGGTCCTATTAGAATTCAGATACCTTGATTTGTTTTAAGATTCTGGGATTTTTCTGTGGGAGTGCCTCCGATTGACCAATGAATACAATAAGGGAAGATTACTGCCATTGGAATGTTCAGTATCTTCCCTTATTGTGTGTGTTGTATTTTGACGCAAGAAGCAGTTTGTAGTGTTTCAGATACCCCCTTCTCTTATCAATTCGCGTGTTGTGCGGCGTGGCTTTTCTAACACTTGCAAGGTGTGAAGTTCGTTTTTGGCTGTTGCCTTTATCGTTATTGTGGGAGTGTGGTTCCCAAAGAAACTTTCGAAAGGACTACGTGGTGTTTGGTGCATGTTGAATGTCGCATCAAAATGGAGTTCCGGCAGTTTGATGATGCCTGTGTCCAGAGGAACTATCACATATTGTTCCCACACTATGGTATAATAAGGACGGCCTTTTTCAAGGGAACGGCTTAAAGTGTTATGGCGATTGATATTTAGTGCTCGGCTCCGTGCATTTTTTACCTTCATTTTTGTTTTGCATTCTACTTGGGTAAAAGGCATGTTGGCGAAGAGTATGTATGAAACCAGTATGCTGTCGCCTTGGTACACCTCTTTTTTGTCGCAGAAAGTACGCACAAAGAATTGCACTTCCTTTTTTTCTTTAGTCAGTGAGGGCAAGCAGAAAAGAATACTGGCGAGAATGAAGAGAGTACGTTTCATTTTGCGGGGCATTTTTTCTTTTGAAAAACCTAGAGACTCTTTCAGTTAAGTGTTTTGCATTCTTCCAACCATGCCGTTGAACAAGCATCACTGGGCATGCGCCAGTCGCCACGAGGACTGAGGGAGCAACTTCCTACTTTAGGGCCGTCGGGCAGGCAACTGCGCTTGAATTGCTGGGAAAAGAAGCGGCGGTAAAATGTAATAAGCCATTTCTTGATTGTTTCATCATCATAAACAGTTACACGTTCATCGGATCCGCCGAATGCCTGTTGGGCCATTTTATATATTTTAGTCGGCCGGAACCCGAATCGCAAAGTATAATAAAGGAAAAAGTCGTGGAGTTCGTAGGGGCCTACGAGGTCTTCTGTCTTCTGTGCTATATTTCCGTCGCTATCGGCCGGAATGAGTTCGGGACTGATAGGGGTATCAACAATATCGAGTAAAATGTTACGGCTATATTCGTCCGCGACATTTTCCGCCACCCATTTTACGATGTGCCGGACAAGTGTTTTGGGGATAGAAGCATTTACGCCGTACATGCTCATGTGATCGCCGTTATAAGTGGCCCATCCCAGTGCCAGTTCGCTGAGGTCTCCTGTACCTATGACAAAACCGTTCATCTGGTTGGCGGCGTCCATCAGTATTTGAGTGCGTTCTCTAGCTTGAGCATTCTCATAGGTGATGTCATGTTGTTGAGGATTATGTCCTAAGTCGCGGAAGTGCAATTCGCAAGCTTCGCGAATGTTTATTTCACGGATGGTTACGCCTAGACTCTTCATGAGTTCTATTGCATTGGTGTAGGTACGTTCTGTTGTGCCGAATCCTGGCATGGTAATACCTATAATTCCTCGGCGGTCGAGTTTGAGACGATCGAAAGCATTGACCGCAACGAGGAGAGCCAGAGTGGAGTCAAGGCCGCCGCTGATACCCACAATGACTGTTTTTGTGTTGGTGTGGCGAAGCCGACCTGCTAGTCCTTCCGACTGTATGCTGAGGATTTCCTCGCAACGTCTGTTCAACTCTCCACTTTGAGGTACAAACGGCAAGGCGTTGACGGAGCGTGAGAGAGGATGGGTGTTTTCTTGTGTTGTGCCGGATTCTAGTTCTATGGTACGGTATGCAGACCGGTTGATTTGTTGATGTAGAAGTTCGTATGCGGAGGAAAATGATGTGTTGACACGTCGTTCGTGGCGCAACAGTTCGACATCAATATCACTTACAATAATCTGTTCTTCCAATAGGAAAGGTGCTCCTTCTGCCAAAAGATGACCATTTTCGGCAATATAGGCACGTCCGCCAAAGACAACGTCCTGCGTACTTTCTCCCCAGCCGCATCCGGAATATATGTAGCCGCAAAGTGAGCGGGCGCTTTGGTTGATGACGAGTGTTTTCAGGTATTCTGCCTTACCGATAATCTCGTTGCTTGCGCTCAGGTTGAAGATCAGGTCTGCGCCGGCCAATGTAAGCCATGAACTCGGAGGAATTACTGCCCAAAGATCTTCGCATATTTCTATGCCGAATTTAATATCGGCAATGTCGAAAAGTAATTTTGTGCTGAATGGCACATTTTGTCCGCAGAATTTGAGTGTGGCACCTTCCGGTAATGTTGTTCCGGGGTGGAACCAGCGCATTTCGTAGAACTCATTGTAGTTGGGAATGAATGTTTTTGGGACGATGCCGTGTACTTTGCCACGCTGCAGAACTGCTGCACAGTTGAAGAGTGTTCCGCTATAGGCTATAGGCACGCCGATGATGGTTGTGACATTGAGGTTTCGGCTGAATTCCATGAGACGCAGTAGGGAGGCCTCTGCTTCGTCAAGTAATATTTGCTGCAAAAAGAGATCCTGGCAGGAGTAACCTGTCAGATTCAATTCTGGGAAACATACTATTTTAATGCCCATTCCTTCTGCACGAGCCATTATTTGCTCCACTTGTTCCGTATTATAGCGGCAGTCGGCAATCCTTACTTGTGGTACGGCTGCGGCAACTTTAATGAAACCGTTGTACATGTTCAATTAGGTTTTATAATGATATATGGAGTAATCAGGCTGAAGTTTTGGAAGTTATTCCTCATAGCGTGATTACTCCTATATATAAACAATGAGTGTCTTGTAAAGTGGTAAGGTCAGTTGCTTTTTTACTTGTCAGTTGGTTTGATGTCCAGATAAAGTTCGTCAAGTTGTTTGGGGTCTACGCATGAAGGTGCGTCGAGCATAACATCGCGTCCGGAATTGTTCTTTGGGAAAGCTATACAGTCGCGTATGCTGTCGAGTCCGGCAAAAAGTGAAACCCAACGGTCAAGGCCATAGGCAAGTCCGCCGTGAGGTGGAGCGCCATATTTAAATGCGTTCATAAGGAACCCGAACTGTTCTTGCGCACGTTCGGGAGTGAAACCAAGGACGTTGAATATTTTGGCCTGAAGCACGGCATCGTGAATACGGATGCTTCCGCCTCCAACTTCAATGCCGTTACATACCATGTCATAGGCATCGGCCAGAACATTTGCCGGATCGGTGTCGAGTTTGGCTATGTCGGAGGGTTTTGGGGAGGTAAACGGATGGTGCATAGCCATAAGACGGCCTTCCTCTTCGCTCCATTCAAACATAGGGAAGTCCACCACCCACAGCAAGGCGAATTTGTTCTTGTCGCGCAGACCGAGTCGTTGTCCCATTTCAAGACGGAGTTCGCATAGTTGCTTGCGTGCTTTCATCATGTCCGGACCGGAAATGATGAGGATAAGGTCTCCCGGCTTGGCATTCATCTTTTCTGCCATTGCGGTTAATGTTTCGGGAGAGTAGAATTTGTCAACGGAGCTTTTCACGGTTCCGTCTTCCTGTATGCGGGCATAAACAAGTCCTTTTGCGCCTATCTGTGGGGATTTCACAAAATCGGTGAGTTGGTCTATTTGTTTGCGCGTATAAGAGGCGCAACCTTCTGCACAGATGCCTCCTATGTAGGCCGCATCATTGAACACGGCGAAATCTCCGGTTCCTTTGAGAATATCCATCAATTCTACAAACTCCATGCCGAAACGCATGTCTGGTTTGTCGGAGCCGAAGCGGCGCATTGCCTCGCTCCACGGCAGGCGCAGGAAAGGCGCTTCTCCCAAGTCGTAGCCGCGCACTTCTTTGAAAAGATATTTTGTCATGCCTTCAAAGAGCTTGAGTATGTCATCTTGCTCGACGAATGACATTTCACAGTCTATTTGTGTGAATTCCGGCTGCCTGTCTGCACGCAAGTCTTCATCACGGAAACATTTTACAATTTGGAAATAGCGGTCTGTGCCGGCTACCATGAGCAGTTGTTTAAGTGTTTGAGGGCTCTGTGGCAGGGCGTAAAATTGTCCGGGATTCATACGTGAGGGCACGATAAAGTCGCGTGCGCCTTCAGGTGTGGAGCCGACTAGGACCGGGGTCTCAATTTCCATGAAACCTTTTTCATCGAGATAGTGGCGCACTGCCAGACAGAATTTGTGACGCAATTCAAGATTTGCGCGTACATTAGCGCGGCGGATATCAAGATAACGGTATTTCATGCGCAGGTCATCGCCGCCGTCAGTATCTTCTTCAATGGTGAAAGGAGGAACTTCGGAGGCGTTGAGTATGTTGAGTTTCTTTACGATAATCTCAATTTCTCCGGTAGGCATTTTGTCGTTTTTGGCATAACGCTCATTGACAGTGCCGACAATTTGGATGACAAATTCGCGGCCAAGCTTGTTGGCGCGTCCGCATAGTTCGGCATCAGAACTTTCGTCAAAAACCAGTTGGGTTATACCGTAACGGTCGCGGAGATCAATGAAAGTCATACCACCCATTTTGCGACTGCGTTGTACCCAGCCTGCCAAGGTCACTTCTTCGCCGGCATGTTCAAGGCGAAGTTCCCCACAAGTTCTACTTCTATACATGTGTTGTCTGTTTTTTATTTTCTTTGTTTATTTATGGCTGCGAAATTACAACTATTCTTTGAAAGGGCGAAGCCACAAGCGGGGAAAGTGTGGCTTTACTCCTGTCAAGAACAAGATGTCAACAGTTTTAGTCAATGAAATGCCTTTATCGCGTAAAGCGGCAACTCTAGCACGGCATTGTTGTACTGTCTGCATTGTATTGTCCCGCCGCAGTCTTGTAGCCGTAACCATCGTTACGTTGTCAACTTTATCTGTCAACCGACTTTTTACATAATTGGAAATTAACATTTTTAACCTTTTTATGTATTCTGAAGAGGTGGAATATCAACTCTAAGTATTGGAGTGGTGAAAGTCCTTATTGAAATTTTAACACGAATACTTGGATTTTAAATTCCGATACGGGGAGTTTTCTCAAAAAAACGCTGGAAAACTGTGGTTGCTGGTTTGAAAAACATTGAAAAAGCGGAACTTTCTACTTGGAAGCTCCGCTCTGCTGTTACAAATATACGATATTTTTCGCCTAAAAGCAAATTGTGTTAAAATATGGATGATGGTGCCGAACGGAATTTTTGACCAATGTAAAGAGGTGGAGCGGATCTGATTTAGCCGAACATGACTTTTAAAATGTCGTATCGCGTGTGGCGGATGGTGAGGAACTCTTGTTGATTTGCTTTAATTCTCTTTTTTCCGGTGGACCTCCGCAACAGCATTTTCTGTTTAGGAAAAGCGCTTAAAGATTGAACATATTGAAATCAGGGAGGAGGAGCCTTTATATAAATCCTCAAAAGTTCGTTTTTGTCAGTGCTTTTGCGTATATTTGCGTCAATAAACTATTTAAACATTACTCATTATGATGAAACAGATAATAAACGGCCGTATTCTAACGCCTCAGGGATGGTTGGAAGGCGGCTCCGTTGTTGTGGAAGGCAACAAAATCGTAGCTGTTCTGGACAGTGAAATTCAGGTGAAAGATGCAGAGATTATAGATGCTAAAGGCGCAGATGTTGTGCCGGGTGGCATTGAAATGCATGTACACGGTGGCGGCGGACGTGACTTTATGGAAGGCACGGAAGAGGCTTTCCGTGTAGCCGTTGACGCTCATTTGCAATATGGTACAACAGCTATTTATCCGACACTTTCTTCGTCTACCATGCCAATGATTGAAGCGGCTGTGGAAACGTGTGAAAAGTTAATGGCAGAACCGGACAGCCCGATAATGGGATTGCATTTGGAAGGGCCGTACTTTAACATGAAACAGGCTGGCGCGCAAATTCCTGAATGGATTAAAGCTCCTGATGCCGCAGAATATGAGCCTTTACTTGAAAAGGCCAAGTGTTTGAAACGTTGGGACGAAGCTCCCGAACTGGAAGGCTCGGTGGATTTCATCAAAGCTTGCCGCAAGCATGGAGTATTGCCTTCTATCGCCCACACCCGTGCCACTTATGAAGATGTAGAGGCGGCTTACAATGCAGGTATGACACACGCTACTCATTTCTATAATGCGATGCCTGTGGTTTATAAGTCTCGCGAATTTAAAACGGCGGGTACGGTGGAGAGTATCTTTACGCTCAAGGATATGACTGTGGAGATGATTGCTGACGGCATTCATGTGCCTCCTGTGATGCTTCGTATGATTTACCAGATAAAAGGTGTAGACAAGACAGCACTCATTACGGATGCTCTTTCCTGTACGGCCAGCCGGATTGACGGAGCTTTTGATCCTCGGGTTATTATTGAAGATGGTGTGTGCAAACTTTCCGACCGTTCGGCCTTGGCCGGAAGTATTGCGACCATGGACCGCCTTGTGCGTACTTGTGTGCAACAGGCCGGCATACCGATGGAGGATGCCTGCCGTATGGCTAGTGAGACGCCTGCTAAAATTATGGGAATTTATGACCGCAAAGGCTCTATCGAAAAAGGTAAGGACGCAGACATCATCATGTTTGACGGAAAACAGGAACTGAAATTCGTCATGCAGATGGGACGCATAGTTCGTTCGGATTTGTAAAATATTTTCAGGATATACCCTGAAAACATGAAAATATCCCCTTATTCTTTTGAGATTACAATTTTTGTAAGAAAGAATAAGGGGATTGATTTATCGTTTTATCCTCATTGGAGCTTGTTACATTTCAGTGTCTGTTGGGTCTAGTCTAAAACGTGTATAATCAGACCGCTCCGCAATTTGGGCTCAAACCATGTAGCTTTGGGTGGCATTATATTGCCACTGTCGGCAATGTCTATAATTTGTTGCATGTTGACAGGGTAGAGAGCTAAAGCCATTTTCATTTCCCCGCTGTCTACGCGCATTTTCAGTTCGCCAAGTCCGCGCAGTCCGCCAATGAAATCGATGCGCTTGTCGCTTCGCAAATCCTTGATACCTAGAATTTCATCAAGTATGAGGCGTGAGGAAATATCGACATCGAGTACACCGATAGGGCTTTCTGCATTAAATGTTCCGGGTTTCGCTAGCAGACTATACCATAGGTTGTCAAGATAAAGCGAAAATTCATGTAACTGTTTGGGCTTGTAATTTTCTGTTCCTTTGGGAGTTACTATGAAATTCTTTTCCAGCGCCTTAATGAACTCTTCTGAAGATAGGCCGTTGAGGTCTTTCACTACGCGGTTGTAGTCGAGGATCGTGAGTTGGTCAGCCGGAAAACATACGGCCATGTAGTAATTGTATTCTTCATCGCCACGGTGGTTGGCATCCTGTTCCGCTCTTTCTTTACCAACGCGTGCAGCAGCAGCAGAGCGATGGTGACCATCGGCAATGTAGAGGGCTTCCATTGCCGAGAATTCTTTGGTGATGATATTCTGATCTTTTTCGTCGCTTATAATCCACAATTTATGACCGAAACCGTCAATGGGGGCGATAAAGTCATATTCCGGTTGAGAATTGGCGTATTTTGTTATAAGTGCCGCTAACGGGGCATTTTCTTTGTAGGCTAAAAAGACAGGCTCTATGTTGGCATTAGTCTTGTTGACATGCATCATGCGGTCGTCTTCCTTGTCACGGCGGGTGAGTTCGTGTTTTTTTATGATGCCGTTCCAGTAATCATCTACATGGGCGCAAAGTACAAAACCATATTGTGTCTTGCCGCTCATCGTTTGGGCGTAGAGGTAGTAGTTTTCCTTTTCGTCCTGTTTCAGCCAGCCCTTGTCCAGAAATTTTTTGAACTGTTCGGCGCCGCTGTCGTATACGCATGGGGCATATTCGCTGGTCCCTTCAGGAAAATTGATCTCAGGTTTTATGATGTGGTAAAGTGACTTTTCGTTGCTGCCGGCTTCGATGCGGGCTTCTTCTGAAGTCAAAACGTCATAAGGGCGGCATTCCACTTCTTCAACCAATGTTGCAGGCGGTCTTACTCCGCGGAAAGGCTTAACTCTTGTCATCGTATTGTAGAATTTTTTAGGTTGATAAAAGTACGATATTAGCAATGGATGATAAAAGGACAAACCGGCAGACATCGCATAATCTTTTTGGAAAAATTGTCAGTCTGCCGGTTTTCTTGTTATCCGTTTGAGAGATTATTTGTTTACCTGAAATTGTTTTGTGCCGTTTTCAAAGAAATCCACTATTTGTTGTGCTGCGGCCAAACCTGCGTTGATATTGGCTTCTGAGGTTTGTGCCCCCATTTTTTTAGGTGTAAAAACATAGCGTTCACCTAGTTTTTCTATAGCTTCCTGATGGGCATCAAGTTTCAAGTCGGTTACATAACGTAAATCCTCGCGTTCCGTCATGGCTTGGAGCAATCCTTGTTCGTCAATCACTTCTTTGCGGGCAGTATTCACGAGAATGGCGTTTTTCTTCATGTTCCTGATAAGGTCATAGCCTATGCTGCCTCGGGTTTTGGGGGTTGCCGGAATATGTAGGCTTACGATGTCATTGTAGAGGAATAAGGCTTCTACCGATTCGTGTACATGGAAACCGGCGTCAATGATTTTCTGTGGGCGGTTAAGCGGAGAGAAGCTGGATACGTCCATGCCGATACCTTTGGCAATACGGGCCAGGTTTTGTGCTACAGCTCCAAAGGCCATCAGACCGATTTTCTTACCCATTAATTCAGTACCGGAAGTGCCGTCATATTTGTGACGAATAGTATAAATCAGCAGGCCGACAACAAGTTCGGCTACAGCATTGGCATTTTGTCCGGGGGTGTTCATAACCACTATGCCAAGCTGTGTTGCTGCTTCAAGATCTACATTATCGTAGCCGGCTCCGGCACGTACCACAATCTTAAGTTCCGGCGCGGCCTCCATCACTTCTTTATCCACTTTATCAGAGCGGATTATCAGGGCATTGGCTGTTTTTACTGCTGCCAGAAGCTGTGATTTTTCTGTGTATTTCTCCAGAATCTCACAGTCATAACCGGCTGTGTCGAGTATTTCCTGTATACCTTTTACCGCAGCGGAGGCAAAAGGCTTTTCGGTTGCAATTAATACTTTCATAAGTTGTCAGGTTTCAGGGATGGGAAAAAAGAAAATTGTCAGGCGTGCATTTTCTCATATTCCTGCATGCAGGCTACCAACGCCTTTACGCCTTCTATTGGCATGGCATTGTAACATGATGCGCGGAATCCGCCGACTGAACGGTGGCCTTTGATGCCGGACATACCTTTTTCTGTGGCGAATTTCAGGAAGTCTTTTTCCAATTCCTTGTATTCATCGGCCATTACGAAGCAAATGTTCATCAGTGAACGGTCTTCTTTTGCTGTCACGGTTCCTTGGAACATTTTGTTGCGGTCTATTTCACCATAGAGCAATTCTGCCCGTTCTTGGGCGCGCCGTTCCATTTCTTTTACGCCTCCCTGCGATTTAATCCATTTGAGCGTTTGAACTGCGCAGAAAATAGGTACGACTGGAGGAGTGTTGAACATCGAACCTTTGTCTACATGTGTGCGATAGTCAAGCATTGTAGGAATTGAACGGCTGACTTTTCCCAGAAGTTCATCTTTTACGATAACAAAGGTAACACCTGCCATGGAGAGGTTTTTTTGTGCTCCGCCATAAATCATCCCGTATTTGCTTACATCTATGGGGCGGGAGAATATATCACTTGACATATCGGCAACTAGGGGAACCGGACTGTCTAGGTCTTCATGTAATTCCGTTCCATATATGGTGTTGTTGGTCGTGATATGGAAATAGTCCGCATCTGCCGGAATGTCATAGTTCTTGGGAATGAAAGTGTAATTGGCATCGGCTGATGAGGCAACTTCAATGACTTCACCGAAGAGCTTGGCTTCTTTCATGGCCTTTTTTGCCCATACTCCAGTGTTGAGGTAGGCTGCTTTTTTCTCAAGCATATTGAAAGGTACCATGCAAAACTCCAAGCTGGCTCCACCGCCAACGAAGAGTACGGAGTAACCTTCTGGAATATTGAGAAGCTCTTTGAAGAGAGCTTGCGCTTCATCCATAACGGCTTGAAATTCTGGGGTGCGATGGCTGATTTCCATGAGAGAAAGTCCCATGTCTTGAAATTCTATGCAAGCTTCAGCTGTGGCTTTCATTACTTCTTGCGGGAGAATGGAAGGACCCGCGCCGAAATTATACTTTTTCATTGTAGGTTAGTTTTAGATAGGTTAATACTTTTTTCTTACAACGGCGAATGTATGAAAAAAAAATAGTATGGACAAGTATTTTCAACGGCTTTTTTTCTTTTGTTAAAATAACACAGTGAAATGGTATGATGGAATGGGAGGGGAACGTTTGCGCAGACGTTTAAGGATTACATATCCAGGGAAGGGATTGGTTCGCCTGAAAGAAACGCGTTGCGTCGTGTTTTCGTTTGAAAACAGGAAAGGTTGAGTTGGCTAAGTCGATGTTATTAATGGGAGGGACAGAGTGAATGGAATGATAGGTACTGAATTTTAACACTATTTGCTTTTGACCGTAAAATGTCGTATCTTTGTAATAGCGAAGCGGGACTTTACACATGGAAGTCCCGCTTTTTCATTGTTTTTCAGGTAAGTTCAAGAGAAAAATCACCATATTCGTTGCTCAAAATCCCCGTATTCGAATTTAAATTCCAAGTATTCGTGTTAAAAATCCGATAAGGACTTTTCCTTTTTTCAGGTTTGAAACCTGTTTTTCAATGCTCTGAAATGTAATAAGAAGTTAAATATGTTAAAGTGGAAGACGTTGGTTCAAGTTCTCCTAGAAGGGCATAAAGCACACTTCTAGGAGGATTTTCCTGATTAAAGTGGTTGGACTAATGTCAGAAAGGTACTTCGCTTGAAGGTGGCGCAAAAGGTACGGCATCGGGTGGGAGAGGAGGTGTGTCATTCGGTGTGGGAGGAATGTCGTTGGCTGTGAATCCTCCGCTGATCATGCCGTTATCTTCTCCCGGCATTGGTACGACAAAGTCGTCGTCAGGATTCTGAAAACGTGCATATTGCCCCTTGAATGTAAGAAGTACATCGCCAACGGCACCGTTACGATGTTTGGCAATGATGATTTCTGCCTTTCCGCGGAGGTCACGGCCTTGTTGGTCTGAAAATATACGGTAATATTCCGGACGGTGAATGAAAAGTACCATGTCGGCATCCTGTTCGATGGCGCCGGATTCTCGCAAGTCTGACAATTGCGGGCGTTTGGCCTCTGCGGCATTTTCATTTGGGCCGCCTCGATTTTCCACTCCACGGTTCAGCTGTGACAAGGCAAGAATAGGGATGTTAAGTTCTTTAGCCAGTCCTTTGAGAGAGCGGCTCACTGTTGAGACTTCTTCCTGACGGCTGCCGAAACTCATGCCTGAGGCGTTCATAAGCTGAAGGTAGTCAATCATAATCAGTTTTACGCCGTGTTCCCGCACCAGACGCCGTGCTTTGGTGCGTAATTCGAATACCGAAAGCGATGGAGTGTCATCTACGAATAGTGGGGCGCCATAAAGGTCTTTTATGCGATGGTCGAGTTGTCCCCATTCGTAAGGGGCCAGTTGTCCGCTTTTTATTTTCTCGCCGGTTATTTCGCATACGTTCACAATCAAGCGGTTAACCAATTGTACGTTTGACATTTCCAATGAGAAAAAGGCTACTGGGATTTTTTGATCTACGGCTATGTTCTTGGCCATACTCAAGGCAAAAGCCGTCTTACCCATAGCGGGACGTGCGGCCAGGATCACGAGATCGGAGTTTTGCCATCCGCTTGTCATTTTGTCTAATTCCTGAAAACCGCTGGCAATGCCGCTTAATCCGTCACTGCGTGCGGCGGCTAGTTGCAGCATGTTGTAGGCATCATTGATAACCGGGTCTATTTGTGTATAATCTTTCTTTAAATTACGCTGTGAAATTTCGAAGAGACGGCCCTCAGCTTCCTGCATCAGCTCGTCCACATCCTGTGTGGCATCGAAAGCTTTGGTTTGAATGCCGCTTGTATAGGTTATCAGTTCACGAGCCAGATATTTTTGAGCGATGATGCGGGCATGGTATTCTATGTGAGCCGATGACGCCACCATGCCGCTCAGTTGGGTGATGTAGAAAGGACCGCCCACTTCTTCCAAGGTGCCGGAGGATTTCAGCTGCTCGGTAACGGTGAGTATATCCACCGGCTTCTGTTCGATGTTGAGTTTACGGATCGCCTCATAGATGAGTTTGTGGCGTGTTTCGTAAAAACTTTCAGGGCGGAGTATTTCGCTGACGAGAGAGTAAGCGTCTTTCTCAATCATCAGAGCGCCGAGTACCACCTTCTCCAAGTCAGGAACTTGAGGCTGAAGGTGGCCATAGTCGTCGGTGGCTGGAGTTTGTCCTTTTTTAGGCGTATATTTTCTTTCTCTGTTGTTGGCGGGCATAAATGAGAGTTGTTATCAGTTCTTTTCTACTTGTGTCTTATCTTTGTATTCTTCACATCCCATGTCTGGCCGGTTATCTTGCAACCTGTAGCGTCCGAGGCGGTCGTAGGGATAGTACTGTCGGGTTATCTGGGGATCGGCAGAATCAATAGCCTGTGACAAAGAATCTAAAGCAAAAGTGAAAATCAATTTGTTTAAGTCGAATTTTGGCGAAAAGTTGTTTTCGCGCCATACCTTATGATTGTTTTTGTCGTTATCCCAAAGACAATTGATAATATATTCGTTGTTAATTTCAGGAGTGTTGAGCAGACAACTTTCAAATGAATAGTTGAAAGGATCGTCTTTATAGCGGTCGGATTGATTACCCATAATCTCATCATCAGAGTAGCCTGTGATGATGCAGTTCATGAAGCGGGCTTTGTGAAGAGGCAGACGGATATTTCCGTCTGTATTGCTGTAACTTAAAGCAACGCCGCGTCCGCCCGTAAAGGAATAAAAATTGCCAATGGTACAATGTACGAATGTGGCATCTCCGCCCTGAAGTGTTACGCAGTTGCCTCCGGCATTGGTTAACTGGCTATTGCCGACAAAAACTTTAGATGCACGCACAGAAAGTACGTCACCGCTCATGTTGTGGATAATGCTGTTCTCTACTACAAGTTTTTCTTTTGTAATGTCTGAAGAGTCGCAGAGAATACCGAAACTACCACTGTGTATATCACAGAAATTTAATTTGTTATCATAACTTCCCTTATCTAATACTATACCTCCCCATTGCCCTGGTATGCGGTCATAGGGTTGTTGGGAAAACATATTTTCCAGGCGGTCACCTCGCATGACAATCGGTTGTTCGGCTGTTCCTCGTGCAATGATTGTTCCTCGTGCAATTAATTTTGCTTTGGGATGGAAGTAAAGTCTTGTACCAGGAGCAATCGTCAGAGTCGTATTTTCTTCAACAACCAGACTGTCTTTTATTTGATAAGGGCGATGCGCATCAAGAATTGTGTCATTCTTAAAGATTATACCTGTTATGGGAATAACAGATTGTCCGCTAGCTGTAAGTACAATTTCCTGCCGTGTACCAGCCTCTGTAATGAAAACAAGTTTGTCCGTTGTCTTAACTGGATTGTCACAGTCTTTTGAGGGGGTGTTTACGAAGACGAAGCCCCGCAAACTGTCACGTCCGCTTATTTCAAAATCAGAGGCACTGCCATTTTCCAGATAAGTGCCATCGATATTTACTACGAAGTCCGATTCTATGCCTCTTTCCAGATAAATTTTTGGTAAACGCAGGGCTTTTTCATTGTGGTTATAAATTTGAAAAGAGTAGGTGCTGGTAGGCTGTCCGCTTATAATTGTGTCAAATGCTATGGTATCCGTTGGAAAAGTTAACTTGTCTGCTGGTGAGAGGCTATATTCTTCGTCTGCCATACATGCGGTAAGCAGATATAAAATGGCAAAGCCACCCCACGTGCAATGGGGTAGCTTTCGTAATATTTTACGGAAAATGGTATCCATAATATTATGAGCAGTGGAATATTAATCTATGTGCTCTTCGGAGAATCTTTATGCTTGAGGAATGTGTTTCAGAATGTCAAGTAAATGATCCCATACCTTTTGTACAGTAGGAATCAGCAGACGTTCGTCAGGCGAATGTACTCCACGTAATGTGGGGCCAAAACTTACCATGTCAAGACCTGGATATTTTTCGCTGAAGAGTCCGCATTCCAGTCCGGCATGAATGGCTAATATTTGGGGCTCTTGGTGGAACAATCGTTCGTAACTTTCTTTGGTGATTTTCAGCATCAGACTGTTAGGATTCATTTTCCAGCCGGGATAACCTTCATTTGTTTCTACACGGGCACCACCAAGAATAAAAGCGGCACGTACTGTGGCACTGATATTCTCGCGTGCTTCCTGCAAACTGCTGCGTTGGCTGGTTGTTACTATTATTTTTCCGTCTTGTTTGCGTATGCTTGCCAGATTTGAAGAGGTTTCTACCAGCCAATCCAAGTCTTGGCTCATGGCAAAGACACCATTATGGACAACGCGCAATGACAATAGCATACGTTCTGCATCTTTGGCATTCATGGCAGTTACTGCCGGTTCAATACTGTCAAGTGTAAGAACAAAATTTTTCTCTGTATTGGAATATTCTTCCTCAAGTATACTTTGATATATGTTCAGGTCAATACGGATCTGTTCTTTCTGTGACATAGGAATTGCACATACCGCATACCCTTCGCGGGGAATGGCATTGTGGAGGCCGCCGCTTTGGATATCTACCAGACGGAGATCCATTTTTGCCATTTCATCACAAATAAAACGTATGAGCACTTTATTGGCATTCGCGCGCTTTTTGTTGATGTCATCGCCAGAGTGGCCACCGGTAAAACCTTTGACACCTACGCGAAAAGTATAATAGTTGGCAGGTATGGCTTCTTCTTTGCATTCAAATTCAGCAGTAGTCCGTGCACCGCCAGCGCAACTTACGAATATTTGTCCTTCGTCTTCCGAATCAAGGTTGATGAGCAAGCTACCCGTCATAAAACCGGGTTTCATGCCCATTGCCCCTGTCAGCCCGGTTTCTTCATCACGAGTAAAGACACATTCTATCGGTCCATGTTCTATATCTGTACTTTTCAAGATGGCCATTTGCATGGCTACACCAATGCCGTCATCGGCTCCCAGTGTTGTACCATTGGCTTTCAGCCATTCACCGTCAATAACTGTTTCAATGGGATTGTTATTGAAATCAAAAGAACCATCACTTGGTTCACACACCATATCCATGTGGCTTTGCAGAATGATTGTCTTACAATTTTCATATCCGGGTGTGGCCGGTTTCCGTATCAGAACATTGCCGGTTTCGTCAACGATTGTTTCCAGTTCGAGCTCTTTCCCAAAGTTTGTCAGAAAATCAATCATTTTTTCTTCCCGCTTTGAAGGACGGGGCACTTTAGTCACTTCTTCAAAACAGCTGAACACAACGTTAGGTTGCAAAGATTTCATGTTGCTCATATTTAAGTAAGTTTTTAATATCTTTTATCTCCTATGTGCCGCCTTTACTGTATATTTGCAGCGAAAATCCGCATACATCATGTTGGCGTAGAAGTATTTTATGCAAAAATAATAAGAAATGTTAGAGACTTTCCTTTTTACATTGTTAATTATTGCAATTGGATTAGGCTTTTTATGTATTCGTATTTGGGTTGGCAAACGTTTTGTTCATACTCACGTAGATGGTAACAAGGCCCTGAATGAAAAAGGTATTCATTGTGTTCAGTCTCTTGATGCGGCTAAGCGTCAGGACAATCCGCATGCCGTCAGTGAAAAATAGATAGCCACCTATAAATTAAAGAAAAAGGGTTGGATAATAACGTTTGATCAGCGTTTAAGGTGTCAGAAATATATAAACCAGAATAAACAAAATACATTATCAATATGAATTCACTAAAAAAAATTCTTGTAATCGTTACCGGTACAATTCTTTTCACTGCTTGTGGTGAAAAAAAGGAGGAAGTAGCTCCTTTGGTTTCCAATAATGTAAAATCCAATAGTATAGCTTTTGTCGATATAGATTCTTTGCAGGAAAAATATCAATTTTGTATAGACCAAAAAGAAATTCTTGAAGCTAAACAGAAGAGTTTTCAAAACAATATTGTACAAAAGGAACAATCTTTGCAGCAGCTACAGGCTAATATTCAAAAGCGCATGCAGGGTGGGCAGATTACAACTGAGGCCCAGTATAATTCAGAAATGGCAAACTTCCAGAAGCAACAAAATGCTTATCAGAAGTATACTTTGAGCGCGCAACAGGAAATGGGTGAAGAACAGGAAAAGTTTGCAAAAACCCTTCAGGATAGCATAAACAATTTCTTGGCTGTTTATAATAAAAGCAAGAAATATTCTATGATTGTTTATAAAAATGCTACACTTTACGCAGATAAGAGTTTGGATATTACCAATGAGGTCATAGTTGGGTTGAACAAGCGCTATATGAAAAAATAATGGATGCGGTTGCTTGCAAAAATGAAAAAAACTCGTAACTTTGCAATCGTTTCATGGAAAGATGCCGGAGTGGTCGAACGGGTCGCACTCGAAATGCGGTGAACGGGTAACTGTTCCGGGGGTTCGAATCCCTCTCTTTCCGCAATAATTGCTGAAAATCAGTAAATTGCAAGACAAACACTCATTTTTACATTCTTAGGTGTAAAAATGAGTGTTTTTGTATTATCTAAGAGGGGATTGATATACTATGGCGTTGGGGGCTTTATGAAATTTTCAGGATGTAAGAAATTATCTACAAATACGGTATTTTTATAGTGCATTTCATTCTTCTTTCAGGGTGATGAACGTATTCTAGGACTTCCGCTGATAGGTAAACTTTTATTTTTAGCCAATAATATATTTACTGAATGGTAAAAAGGATATTATTTTTGTGATGATGCAACATATTACAAAAGTAACTGTACCGACCAATATGATTGTCCATTGTGTAGGAAATATGTCTTTAAACTGAGAATGAACAACTTCGAGGACAAAAATATGCATCAGATATATGCCGTAACTCAATATTGAAATTTCATTGACTATCCGGTTGCCTTTCCTATACTTAGAGAATATGGATTGAATTACAATAAAGGCACCAAAACTCATCAATATGACATTGGGGGTGCAAAAACGCCAACTTAGTTCAAGTTCTTGTAGAGTGGTTGCCGTTGGTATGCGATTATACCAGATTAACGCTGTAACACAATAGCCTATGATATATAGCATGGTTCCGATTCCTATACTTTTTTTAAAAGTCCATTGAAGATGATGCCGAATATAATGAGCAAGCACAACATATCCCATGAACCCTGAGAAGTACCATAACATATTATATTCGTTCCAATAACATTCTCCATATATTTCTCCTACAAAATTTCTTACATAGGGGTAAAAACGGGTCAAGCCGAAATTCCGGTGCATTTGTTAAAATTCGAGAGCTGA
>NZ_BEWW01000296.1:0-10000 GCF_002933955.1 Prevotella sp. MGM2 | reverse complement strand
ATCGGTCTCTTACGAGTATTTAGCCTTGGCGGATGGGCCCGCCGGATTCACACAGGATTACACGTGTCCCGCGCTACTCAGGATACCACTACACCGGTCATCGCTTCGAATAAGGGGCTGTCACCCGCTACGGCCGAACTTTCCAGAACGTTCTTCTCACGATAACACGTATGACAACGTGGTCCTACAACCCCCATGAGGCCGGAACCCCATGGGTTTGGGCTTATCCCCGGTCGCTCGCCACTACTGGGGGAATCATTGTTATTTTCTTTTCCTGCGGGTACTAAGATGTTTCAGTTCCCCGCGTTAGCCTCCGGCATCCGCCGGATGACAGTCCTTCAGACTGCCGGGTTGTCCCATTCGGAGATCCGCGGGTCAAAGGCCATTTGCGCCTTACCGCGGCTTTTCGCAGCTTATCACGTCCTTCATCGCCTGTAAGAGCCTAGGCATCCACCGTACGCCCTTCATTACTTCGTACCTCAAACCCGAAAAACGGGAAAGGCCGGTACATTGGAAGTCGCACTTCGTTTTACCTTTCGTCTAATTCATTTAACTTTCAGTTGTTTCTACTTGTGTGTCACAATATGTCATAGAACGTACGGACAATGCTGCCGGAAATACCGGAGCGATATCCAGAGTGGAGAATAACGGATTCGAACCGTTGACCCCCTGCTTGCAAAGCAGGTGCTCTAGCCAGCTGAGCTAATCCCCCCAATGCCATCCGAACAAATACGGAAAGCGAGTAGTCCCAGGCAGAGTTGAACTGCCGACCTCCACATTATCAGTGTGGCGCTCTAACCAACTGAGCTATAGGACTGGCAGAGAACAACACCTAAGAACCCGGCCGAAATAAGGCGGACTCTGGGCGGGAGGCCCGGCATCATCTTTCTCTTAAAGCTTGCTATATCCATTTTAAACTTCATTGCCGAGAAGCAAGAGAACAAGGTGACATCAAACTGTCCCGAGTCCATCTGTATAATAAACAATTAATCCGACCAACCGGTCCACTCCAGAAAGGAGGTGTTCCAGCCGCACCTTCCGGTACGGCTACCTTGTTACGACTTAGCCCCAATCACCGGTATTGCCTTAGGCCGACCCTCGCGGCTACGGCCTTCAGGCACCCCCGGCTTTCATGGCTTGACGGGCGGTGTGTACAAGGCCCGGGAACGTATTCACCGCGCCATGGCTGATGCGCGATTACTAGCGAATCCAGCTTCGTGGAGTCGGGTTGCAGACTCCAGTCCGAACTGAGAGAGGTTTTGAGGATTGGCGCACCCTCGCGGGATAGCGGCCCTCTGTACCCCCCATTGTAACACGTGTGTAGCCCCGGACGTAAGGGCCGTGCTGATTTGACGTCATCCCCACCTTCCTCACATCTTACGATGGCAGTATCCCCGGAGTGCCCAGCATTAACTGATGGCAAACGGGGAGAAGGGTTGCGCTCGTTATGGCACTTAAGCCGACACCTCACGGCACGAGCTGACGACAACCATGCAGCACCTACATGCAGGTCCGAAGAAACAGGCGTCTCTGCCTGAGTCCTGCACATTTCAAGCCCGGGTAAGGTTCCTCGCGTATCATCGAATTAAACCACATGTTCCTCCGCTTGTGCGGGCCCCCGTCAATTCCTTTGAGTTTCACCGTTGCCGGCGTACTCCCCAGGTGGAATACTTAACGCTTTCGCTAAGTGTCCCACAATATATCGCGGGACACGAGTATTCATCGTTTACGGTGCGGACTACCAGGGTATCTAATCCTGTTTGATACCCGCACTTTCGAGCCTCAGCGTCAGTTGCACCCCGGACACTTGCCTTCGCGATCGGAGTTCTTCATGATATCTAAGCATTTCACCGCTACACCATGAATTCCGGCATCCCTGTGTGCACTCAAGGCCTCCAGTTTCAACTGCAATTCCACGGTTGAGCCGCGGACTTTCACAGCTGACTTAAAAGCCGGCCTACGCTCCCTTTAAACCCAATAAATCCGGATAACGCCCGGACCTTCCGTATTACCGCGGCTGCTGGCACGGAATTAGCCGGTCCTTTTTCTGATGGTACATACAATACGGGGCTCACGAGCCCCCTTTTATTCCCAACTAAAAGCAGTTTACAACCCGGAGGGCCGTCATCCTGCACGCTACTTGGCTGGTTCAGACTTGCGTCCATTGACCAATATTCCTCACTGCTGCCTCCCGTAGGAGTCTGGACCGTGTCTCAGTTCCAGTGTGGGGGACCTTCCTCTCAGAACCCCTACCCATCGGAGCCTTGGTGGGCCGTTACCCCGCCAACTAGCTAATGGGACGCATCGCCATCGCATACCGAATTTCTTTGCTCACCGTAACATGCGGAACAGTGAGAACATCGGGTATTAATCTTGCTTTCGCAAGGCTATCCCCGGGTATGCGGCAGGTTCGATACGCGTTACGCACCCGTGCGCCGGTCGCCATCAGCGGTCGCAAGCGACCGCCATGATGCCCCTCGACTTGCATGTGTTAAGCCTGTAGCTAGCGTTCATCCTGAGCCAGGATCAAACTCTTCATTGTAAAATATATCTTTTCTTTTTATTCTGAATCATTCGAACACGGCTGGCATCCGTCAAAAAACGGAACGGATCTGTTGAAGCTATACGTAATTATATCGACGGGAAGTTCAATTTACCCGGAACGACAGCCGAATATCGGACATAAAAAAACATCACGACAGACAGCGGCGCTCCTAATCTCTTGTACTTCTCTTGCAAATAAAGTTTATGGAATTTCTATTCAAAGATCACTCTTAACCGGAAGAACCACTCTGTAGTTCCCGTTAGCGAGTGCAAAAGTACAAACTTTATAATTCATAACCAAACTTTTTACAAGAAAAATTTAAAATAATTTACAATACATAATACACAAAACAATACAAACAACTGATAAACACATATATACAACAAAAGAAATAAAATACACACATCACACAAATAAAACAACAAAGAAAGAAAAGCTAAAGAAAAAAAGAATGTAAAAAACTATCCCGTGTGGAAAAGGAACGGAAATCAGGGAGAGAACCCATGAACAAAAAAACGATTGTCTCATCTTAGAAAAGACTACCGCGCATAGAAAACAAAGTAGATTTCAACACAAAACATATTTGAGTATACTATATATTATATATAAAGAAATCTCCCTCACAGTGTGCTGCGAGGGAGATTCTGTGTCAGGACGGCGCATAAAGCGCTATGACTATCCTTTCATTCCGACCAGTTGGAAGAGTTCCAACCTTTATGGCCGCTTTGGAAACTTCCACTGTGCTCACCATCGGGTGCGATATCCACCGGACTGTCACCACTCTGAGGAAAATCAGAAGCAGCGAGAATCGGTGTTTCCACGAAAAGCTCGTTAACCTCAGAATGGGGGGATAAATATGACTTTTTCATTTTACTATATATTATGTTGTTTTTACTTTACAATAACCTTCCGGCCATTCTTAACATACACGCCTTTTGACAATCCGCTGAGGGAACCTGAGGTAACTTTTATTCCCTGAAGATTATAAACGGCCTCATCTGCGGACTTGCCGTCTGTAAGACTACCTATACCGGTGGTCTGACCGCCGATATTTATCTTCATGCCATTGGCCTTGGCTGAATCGGAAGTGAAATAAGCACCTGTGGCAAGGAGGGTAGAGCCAGCTGTGCCGAGCATTATCTTCTGCACGCCGTCAATCTCAGCCACGCCATATTTTCCATTCATGGAGAAGTCAGCCTCATAGTTGCACTTGAAAGTGTAACTGCCATGCGCCACATCATTGGCGGTAGCCGCAGCGTCCACAGTAGCGGCAAAGTAAAGCGGTTCGACGGTTGCCTCTGGGAAGTAAACGAGGTACGGCGTATTGGCTTCAAGGTTTTCCGTAATATTAAAGTTCAGTTCAGCTTCACTGGCCGAAATGAAAGCCTGGGCCTTGACTCCTTCTCCCAAAGCCGCCGAAGTAGTGGCAAACGGCAAGGCGAACGTATTCCAGCCTTTCTTGAAGTTACGGTTGAGCGTTACAATGTAATCACCGCTTTGGGTTACTGAAAGTGTCTTGTCGGAAGAGATATTCAGGGCCGGTGCATAATCGACATTCACATCCCCTACTCCTTCTACCGGAATATAGATATGAGCCGTCATGTTATTTCCTGTTACCGTAGCGCTGACAGTTACCTCCACATCCATATTTTCCAATATGGTTATTGTCTGCTTACCGGTATAAGACACCTTACCGTCTTTTTCAGTCCTCGTCAGGTTGTCTATCTGAATATCACCGATAGGAAGATCTTCCGTCAGAGAGAAATCCTCCAACAAGAAGCTATAGCTTTCAGGTTCAAAATTCCGGATCATTTTAATAACGGTGTTTTCCTGAGCCGGAACGTTGCCACCAGCAACATTCACAAGCAGTGAATTGGTGTAGCTTGTTACTTCCGGAGCTTTTTTGAACTTGATGGTGTAAACCGTCACACTCTTGTTGTTGGCTTCATAATCGTTGCCTTTAACCGTTATTGTAAGGACAGCCGTATTGGCATCATAGGAAGTTTCGGCTGAAGCGCCAGCTCCCTTAACCGTATAGCTCAACTTAGAAGCATCATACACGACAGTTGACATGTCGTAAGAGGTAGTAGCCTCATCAAAGCCGCTGATGGTTGTACCGTCATACTTCAAATCGGTGAGAGCATGGTAGTAAACAAACTGAACATCATCTACATTCAAGATACTGCCCAATTTATTATCTTTATTACCTTCGACAATATTACTCCTTGTCCAATAGTCGGCACTTGATATCACCACATTCATTTTAGTGGGAGCCTCATTACTTTCATAAACAATAGGAACCTCTATTTCTTCCCAATCATCATTTTCCGTTGTTGAAAACTCATGGTCACAAGAAGCGATGAGCTGACCATCCCCTCCAATAGTTCCTGCGTTCGGTTTACTCAATATGGCTCTATCTACATCCTCTTGAGTCACCTTTCCACCTCCTAATTTACCTATTTGAGAACTGGAAGTTCCTCTCCAAAGATAAACTATAATATGTGCCTTTTCTGATTTGCCTGAAACATTTTCTCTTTTAAACAAACCTTTAATAGCATCAGGCTTATACGTAAATGAAACACCTCCAAAAGTTCCACCATCCTGATCTTTTGCTGCAGCATAAGACCAAGGGGTACCAAAAGTCAGATAGGCAGGAGCTGTAGCGCCAATAGATCCCGCTCCAACCCAATAATTTGTTAATTTAGCATAGAAATTCGGCTCTGATTCAGTACCTCTATTACCTTTTGTAACAAGGTTCGGCTCCTTTGCTTCAATTAGCACCTTTTGATTGACATTAGTACCATTCCAATCCTCAGGCTCAATCCCCGGACGCTGACGTAATCCGGCAGGATTTGCAGACTCCCCGCCTATAGTCGTACTAGCCTGATACGAAGATCCACAGGATGTCTTCCAATTTTCAAACCCTTTATTAGGCAAATACTGCGCCTGCGCCGTAAAGGTGCAGGTGAGCAGTGATATTATTAAAAACTTTTTCATAAAGTTGTAGTTTCAAATTTTCACTTTACAATTTTCTTGCCGTTGATGATGTATACTCCTTTGGGGAGAGAGGCATCATCTTTGTCGGCTACGCGCACACCACTGAGAGTGTAAACGCCGGAAGTTGCAGGAGAGGCAGTCGTAACGTTTTCAATGCCTGCAGATACTGTACTGAACTGAAGCACATAATCGGTAACGTTCTTGGGATTGACGCTGATGTCGTCGGCTTTCACGCTGATGGTGAGACGTCCGGTCTCCTCATCGTATGCCGTAGTGACAGTCGCACCCTGTCCTTTCTTTGTGTAAGAAAGTTTCGCGGCGTTATAAGACAAGTCAGAGAGGTCATACTCCGTTGTGGCTTCGTCAAACTTTATGCTGGCGCCTTCATAGCTCAGGCTGCTCAGAGCATGCCAGTAAACGAGCTTCACGTCGTCAACGGTAATGGAGTTGCCCTGTCCCATGAGACTGCGGTCGGCAAAATAGTCATTGGCAGAGATAACGATATTCAGTTTCTCGGGACGTACGTCCGTACCTGCAAAGTCGGCATAGTCGAACTCAGCCGTCAGCTCAGTCCATTCTGCGGCGTCGCCCTCAATGTATTTTTCGACAACAGCCAGACAAGCGGCATCGTCGGTTTTGGTCACCTCACCGCCCACAGTCGTTTCCTTACCGAGAATATTGCGGTCGCGGTCAATCATGTCAACAGACACCGTAGTACCGAAACCGGTATTACCCGGCACGGCGGCCTGAGTATAAGTACCTTTCCAAAGATAAGCCACCACAGAGGCACGCTCCGTAGGATTAGCCGTACCGTGCGAGCGTTTGTAGCGCAAGGTCAGGGCGTCGGGACGGCCCACGAACTTCACACCGCCATAAGCACCGCCGTCGGCTGTGCCGGCAAGGTCCATAGCATTAGCCGTTGCCCAGGTCGTGCCGAGGCTCATATATCCCGGAACGATTTGGGTGGACATGAAAGGATTAGGATTGTTAGACAGAGTAACGGCATAATCGCCCGCACTCAGCGTATCGGCCTTGCCCACAAGCGTTGCACCAAGACCATTGAGGCCGGTGACATTGGAAATCACCCAACCTTTGGGCTGTACCATCTGGTCACGCGTGAAGTTCATGATCTGCCAGGCGTCGTCTTCGAGAGAACCCCAGTCGAAGAAACCATTCTGGCTGTCCCAAGGGGAGCATTCCTCCCAATCACCGTTGAAGTTGCCGTTGAAAAGCGCGTAAAGACTGGGCTTGGCACCTACGAAACGCACGTATATGGGCACTTCGGTCGTTTCGTCCATCAGCCACGACACATTGATGTCGGCGTAGATGGAATCGCCCTTGATATAGCTGGTGGTGTGGTCGAGATTGGCCGTAGCCATGATGTCGCCACCGAGGAATGAAAGGCTTACCTTGGGATTTTCGGCAAAGGTAACGGTTTCGCCCTCATTGATGCTGATGGCAGGCAGAAGGATATCACCCAAAGACAAACCTGAAAAGCCAAAGTTATAGATGGCAAAATCCACCTTACCGCCATTCTCAGAGGCCAAGATGTCGATGCTTTGTCCCTTGATGGGTTCGGTAGTGTCGTCAATGGGATCCTCAAGCTGTATGTACAGGTCACCGTGATATTTTCCGATGACATTCTGAAGATTCTGCGCTGAAGTCACTGCACCGAGACAAAGCACGGCCAAAAGAGTGAGTAAAATTTTCTTCATAAACGTAATTAATAAATGAATAAATTGAATTAATAAGTTTTTTATTGTTCACACGATAAACTCCATAATCCGGATAACGGTCCGGCCCATTACTGCCGGATGCTCTTTGGGAGGAGGAACAGCCGACGCTCCCTCCCCGCATCCCCCGTCAGGCATCAGAAGAGATAGGAAAAGCCCACGGTAGCATATATGGGGTAGAGCGAGAAAGTGACGCTTTCGAAGTCAGACGGGAATATGCCGTTCAGCCCCCACTGGAGATTGGCCGTCACCGCCAGATGCCTGTAAGCCTTGAACTCCCCGCCCAGCTGCAAGCCCCAGTGAAAATGGCGCAGGTCTTTGCTGAAGTCATACGTAGCGCTCGACACCTCCGCCTTCTCCCCCGTAGGGTCAATGTCGCGGATGTAGCCGTCGTAGGCCTCGCCCGAGAAGCTGCCGTTCATCATCCACGAGAGATAAGGCCCGGCCTGCACCTGCCACCTGTCGCTGATGGTGTAAGTGGCCAGCATGGGGAAGGTGAGATAGGTGTTGTCCACTCTGGTGCGTACGTGTCCTGTCCATGCGCCGTTTATTTTTCCGGCCCCGTCGGCACTGACAGCCTCCATGTGGTAGTTCTTCACCACAGCATCGGTCTTCATGGCCTTTGTTTCCAGCCGCAGGCCGAGCATCACACCCCACGATGACCGGTTGATTTTTTTATGCACATCCCCCTCAAGGGCGATGTTGAGCATGGGGTTATAGCTTTCTATGCTCCTTATCTCGCGCGGCAACGGCAGCGGCGCGGCACCGCCGATGTTGAATCCTGCCCCGAGGTGGAGATGCCACCCCTTGAGGGCGGCCTTAATGAGATTGTTGTCGGTATCTTTCGCGGTTTCTGCAGGTACAGGCGCGGAGCCGGTCTGTGCCACTGCGGAGAGTGACATGAAAGCGGCGATGGCAAAAATGAATAATTTTCTCATTACTTCTTCAATTTGTCTGACACGACTGCCGGAAAGAGGGATTCGGCATTAGCTTTTCCCTTATCATTTTCAGGCACTCTATCCTACTTTTGTCCGGTCTTCATGAAGATTGCGCATCTTCATTCCGCCGGATATTTTCCAATTTTCACAAGGCAATGCCGGAAGAGGTCAGTCGTCCTCCCCTTCCCAAACGATGCGCAACTCATCCACGTAGAGCGTGCTGCCCACAGCGCCTTCGAAATAGGCCCCCTGCCGGCTCGAAGTGGCAACAACGGCAATGGCATAGCCGTCGGCACGCAAACGGTTCTCGTCAAAACGCTTGCCGTTCATCGGGCGGAAAGGCTCGCTGAAATGCTTCCATTCCGCCGGTTCGCCGGGATTGTCGATGCGTGCCATCGACACTATCCGGTCGGATGAAAGCACGTCGTCGCCGTTGAGGGCCACGAATTTCTCAGGGTCCACCTCGTAGAGCACGGCATAAATGTCGCACGTGTCGTGCAATTCCGGCCGTACATTCTGATTCACATCGGTGAACACTTTTCCGGCAGTGTACTTATAATATCCTTCGAGACGGAGCGGGCGGCCGCCCACGAGCTGCAGGCCGAAGCGGGTGGCCTTGCGCGGCATGAGCATGGCCTGCGCCACACGGAACTCACCGATAAAGATATTTCCGGCCGCAATGGGCATGCCCACTCCCTGACCGAAAGATCCCGTATCGCGGGTCACGAGCCTGATGCAGTTGCCCTCCACGCCGACGGGATCGACAGCCGTAGGATAATCGGCCGGTGCCTTTCCCTGTCCCGTGAGGGCGAAACCGGCATTGCCGGTGGCCCAATAGTCGCGGCGGGGATTGTCGACATCGGCCATGTCTACGTCATACCACACCTGATAGCGGCCGGACTTGTCAAGCTCATAATGCTCAAAACCGCAGCGGGCTATCGGGGTGGGATAGTTGAACGACACGATATAATCCTTCCGCCAGTTGAGGTCTTCGGAAAGGGTAGTGTAAACCTGAGGCGAGGAAAAATTGCGGGTCACACCGTTGGCCTCCACTTCCTGCCCGTCCTTTTCCATGAGCAGGCGCGCGCCGGGCGTGAGGTCAAAGCGTGGCGCCATTGCCGAACGGTCGGTACCTTTCTTGATATTGAAAGAAACATGATCGTTTGTCACGATAGGGGCACCGATGAGTATATGCTGATTGGAACCAAGCCATTGGCTTTCCACACCCGTAATGTCGCATTCTGCGTTGGGCGCTTCTTCCTGAATACAGGATGAAAGAAGCGTCAGAGACACGAAGCCTGCGGCCGCTGCCGTTAGCAGATTTTTCATTTATAGTCTGTTTTTATTAACAATAATGTGTAAATATTCGGCGGCAAATTTACAAATAAAACTTTTCTCAAGAAGAAAACCATATCACATTTTTTAGTTTCTCTCTGGTTCAACGGCTTAAAAACCACGGTTGGAGAGCGATGAACACCGCGTTTTTTCAGGGATTCACGCACAAACCGTACCCTGCCAAGCTGTTTTTCGAATTAACTTTTTTAACTTTCCATTACATTTGAGCGTGTTAAAATATAGGTTCTCCGCACAGGAAAATGAAAAAGCCGTATCGGATTTTTAACACGAATACTTCGAATTTAAAATCCAATACGGGGAATTACATGAAAAAATAGGGTGGAAATCCGCACAAAAAGGCCCTGAAAATACGGAAAAAGCGGGATTTTCCGATGGAAAGTCCCGCTTGGCTGTTACAAAGATACGATATTTTCCGCCGGAAAGCAAATAGT
>NZ_BEWW01000295.1 GCF_002933955.1 Prevotella sp. MGM2 | reverse complement strand
CGGCAGCTTTCACAGCCTTGCGAACCTGTACACCGGAGATGGTGTAAACGTTAACCTTGGCATTGTTGTCGACGATAACACCGCCTGCAATGCCTGTGGTGAGGCTGCCGCCGGTCAGTTCGATGAAGGCGTCACCGGTTTCGGTAGTTTCAACGTAGTTGATGTAACCGCTGTTGCCGGGGATGCTGCGGTTGCCGCTTGTTTCAGAGCTGATGTAGGTCAGATTACCGTTGCGGAACACGCCCTTGCCGAATACGTCCCAACTGAGGTTCTCACCCGTCATAGTACCGGTGATAGTACCGTTTTCAGGATTAACAACTTCGAATACGTAAGGAATGTTGAAAGGATCGTAAGCGTCGAGGTTCATCGTGTAGCTGATGGTATCAGTTGTCTGGAGGATGAACGGCGTGCCGGCAGGGATGATGTCACCGTCGTTGATGGCTTTGAGCTCAAGTGTGGGGTTATTCTCGCCTTCGCCGGCCTTTTCGCCAAGCAGGGTGTAAGCCTGAGCCGATTCTTCTTCAACGTAGTATACACCGAAAGGCAGAGTCATGATCTGGTAACCGTCTCTTACAGTAGGCCAGGTGGCATAAAGTGCGTCACTTTCTGTCTCAGGTTCGAATGCGTCTATTTCTACAAACTTGACGTTGGAGTTGGTAGCGGCTCCTGCAACATTCCATGTAACCATGTTGACGCCGTCGCCTTGGAAGTTCATATAAACATCCTTGTCGTTGTACTTGCCGATGATGAGATTGAAACCTCTAGGAATCATTGCAGACTGGTAGCCGACCAGCGCCTTTTCTTCAACATTGCGCAGTGCGGTGCTGAGCTTGTTCTGGAGAGTGTCAAGGTAGAAACCAGTAGCCAAGTTGCGCAGAGCGATCTGGCCATTGCCGCATTCTTCAACTTTCCAGAGATAGTTGAGGTTTGTAGCAGGGTCAATCTCATTGAGAGTGTCAACAACATATTTCAAGGTAGAACCGTTTCCGGTAGCGTAAACAAGAGCGTTTTCGCCACGGGCGTCAGCACTGGAGTTGGAAGCTCTGACACCGCGGAGAGCGTAAATCTTGCCAACTTCCGGCAGAATAAGGGTACTGTTGAGAGTGGAGATGGCAGCTTCGAGCTGAGCCACAAGTTCTTCAACCTTGCTCAAAGTGATGGCTTCACCCTTTTCGTCAAGGTCGGTGAGATAGGCTTCTACATTGGCAACAACTTCATCGGCTGCAGTTTTTGCTTCAGCGGGGAACATACCGATTTCTTCACCAAGCAAAGAGTTATAGGCATTAAGTTTCGATTTTGTGTCGCTCAAAGCCGTCTTCACAACTTCGCTGTCGGCGAATTCCTTAAGGAAGTTATCGTAGGCTTGCTGCAGGTTGTCGATGATTTCGCGGGTTGCGGTGCCTTCATTGTAAGCAGCGCTGGCAATCTTCAAGTTCTCAGCTAAGGCGTTACGTACGGGTTCGCTTACGGCCATGAAGGCTTTAGAGGCAACTTCATCAAACTTACCGGCATAGGCACGGAGTTCTGCAATGGTGAAATACGGAATGCCGCCGAGTTCGTTGGCGTTGCCCGGACCTCTGGTGTCAAGACTGACATTTGAGAGGACTTCCATGCGAACGTACTGGTAAGTTGCGCCAAGATCAAAGCCGGTCATGCCACCAGCATTGGCAATGAGAGAGTCTACTTGTACGCCGTCTACAGTGCGCTGGTAAGTGCTGGCTACATTTTGCTTAAGGGTATAAGTGCCGATGTAGTTCCACTTGCCGGTAGCATTCGTTGTGTCGTTTGCTGCATAGATGTTGACTTTGGTGGGAGTAAGGTTCTGATTGCTCCAAGGACGACGGGCGTACTTCAAGGTTACAATCTGCATCTGTTCGCCCAGGTCGAGATCAAGGCAGTGGTACTGGCCGGCAGGAGCGTAGGCAGAGGACCATGCAGAGTGGAAGTAAGACTGCATGTCACCGTCAAGTAAGGCTGCAATGGAACCTTCGCCTTGGTGCTGAGCGTTAGAGGTGATTTGAGTTTCAGAGAGAAGCTTGCCGTCAGCAGGGATAGAGAACACACCGTCGTTTTCGGCTTCGTCCGTAGTGTAGATGCGCTCTTTATTGTAAGTGGCAGAAGCATTGAGGTAAAGTTCGTTCAGTTCTACGTTAAGACGTTCTTGAGCCAGTTCCTCAACCACGTTTTCAATCATCTGAGGATCAACAGTGATGAACTTCCAGCAACCGCGGGGAGCAGCAACATTGTTCCAGCGTACAACGCCAAAACCATAACTGTTTTCGCCAACTTCAGAGTCGTGTATCTGTTGTCCGTTTGTGCCGATTACTGTGAAGTATCCGGTTTTGCCAGGTACTGAAGTCGCTGTTTCAATATTGAAGGCAAAGGGTGTATCGCCAACTTTCTGAACTGTGTAGTTCTCATCGGTGATGGGGCCGGCATATTTACCGGTACTGTAGTTCTTGAGGCTATACGTACCGTCTTCACCTTTTATTACTTGCCACCAGAAACGGGCATCGGTAGTAGAAACATTGGCGGCTTCGGGAATTGTATAGCTGCGTTTTGCACGCAATTCGTTGCCGTCTGTATTAAGATAGTCGTTTACACCGGAGAAAAGGTAATAGTATTTGCCATCTTCCAAGCCAACGAGGCTGGCATCGAGCGTGGCTTTGGCTTCGGCAATCTTCGCATAGATGGCAGCACAGGCCTCATAAGAGGTGGCGCCTCCGTCAATCGCAGTTTCGAATTCGGCCCAAACCGTTTTCATGTTCTCTATGGCTGCAGCGGAGTAGCAACCAACATCGTTTCCAACAGGATAGGAGTCGAAGTCGGTATTGTTGTTGAATAAGGCTGTGGCCAAGGTATAGAGAGCTGTGCTGTAGTCTTCGTTTGCGTATTCGCTGTAAGTTTTGAAACCAACCTGGTTGGTGTCAATGTAGCTCAGGAATTGACCGCCTTCATAGGCGCAGAAATAGATGTAGCGCTTGTTGCCTTCTTCGTCAACTTCAAGGTTGGCATCGCAAATGATGTAACCGCCGACTACGGGGGTGGCAATTGTTCCACCTACGCCGATCCAGGCGCGGGGATTGTCGGTGACAGGTTCGTAGGTGACGCCGTCTTTGATGGTGTTCTCGGGGTAACCTTCGGGAGCAAGAATGGTGCATTCGAAAGCCTGTTCCACATCGTCAGTCCATTCCATGATAGAACTTTCACGGTCTTTTTTCTTGAGATAACGACCGGTGGCTTCGTTTTTGATGCGATAAGTGTCATGTTCTTCACCTGTCACTTCGTTGGTCATCGTACCTACCTTCTCGATGATGAAGATACCATAGGAAGAGGGGTCAGTCTCTACCCATTGGTTGGGATACTTGCCATTGTTGTTAGGTGTTGCGGGTACTTGCAGGTAGGAACCTTCTGGCTGCATCCAGATGTTGCCGCCGGTCTGCCCTACAGGGGTAATGACCACCTTCATGCCATCTGTCACCTCAGTGACAAATTCCCCAGGATAATACATGTGGGGGAATGCCGGCAGAGATTGTGCTTTGGCGGTGCCTAAACTGGTAAACAGTACCAGGCACAACGACAAAAACAGTTGTAACTTTTTTCTCATAAAAGCATAATTTATTAAAGTAAAACAATATAATTTTTCATTTAAGGGTTCAAATGTAAGAAGAGTTTTTAATATAAACAAATATTTTAATAAAAATATGTGGTGGTACTTACGGCTTTGTTCTTTGAAAACCGTAATTGTGGCAATAAGGACTGTTTCTTTCGGGGTTACAAACAGTTAGTAAACGATGATGTCTTTTTATGTAAGGAAAAATTGTTCGGGAAAACACTTGACGGACGTGGCTTGAAGTTGCTTTTTTTGAAGAAAAATCCGGTTATTGGTTTTAATGCTGTCTGTTTTTCAGGTATGGGGTTCCGTATTGCTGTACACAAGAGAAACCGTCTTATTGGATTTCTCTCTCTCTGCGTGTAACCGGAGAAAATGCGGAGATAGAAAATGCCGTGTTTTGTTTGTGAAAATATTAGTCGGATTTTATGGGAACACTTCGGGCGGAATTTATAATCTGCTTTTTCAAAATATAGTTTGAAGTATTTCGTCCTTGTTGCCTGAAGTGTAATGAAGGGGCAAATATGTTAGAGAAAATATCCTCGGCCAGACGGATAACTTCTTCGGCTATGACACGTGCGGCGTCAGGTTTAGCCAAGTGCAGGATGTTTTTGCTCAAAATTGTCAGTCCTGCTGAGTTGTTCACTGTGTTGATGGCCAACGGCATCAATGTTTGTACGGCTTCGGCATCGGAAACGTAGATAGCCGCATCCTTGTCTACCAAAGCCATGGCGTTTTTTGTCTGATGATCTTCTGCTACATTAGGGGATGGAACCAATATGACCGGTTTTCCCAGAAGACATAATTCGGAGATGCTGCCTGCTCCGGCACGCGAAATGACCAGATCAGCCGCAGCGTAGGCATCGTTCATGTTACTGATGAAGTCCATTACTCTCAGATTGGTTGGACAATGGGCTTCTTCCAGCCGGCGGGCTATTTCTTCGCTGTAGAACTTGCCTGTTTGCCAGATGAACTGTACGTCTGTTTGCCGCCGTATGAGCGGAATATGATTCAGAACGCTTTCGTTGAGCGTGCGTGCCCCTAGTGAGCCGCCCACTATGAGTATTGTTCGGCGGCCACTCTCCATGCTGAATTTTTTCAGGGCCTCTTCACGGTCGGGCATAGCCGTAAGGAGGTTCTGTCGCACGGGATTGCCTGTCAGAACTATGCGGTCGGCCGGGAAGAAACGTTCCATGCCTTCGTATGCCACGCAAATTCGCTTTGCCTTCTTAGCTAGGAGTTTGTTGGTTACGCCGGCATAGGAATTTTGCTCTTGCAGCAGAGTGGGCACGCCCATCCGCTGTGCCATGTTCAGTGTGGGGCCGCTGGCATATCCGCCTACTCCGACTGCCACATGAGGCTGGAAATCTCTGATTATTTTCCGTGCCAACTGCCTGCTTTTGAAGAGTTTGAGCAATACGCCGAAGTTTTTCAGCAGGTGTTTGCGGTCAAAACCGGCAACGGGCAGACCTTTTATGTCGTAGCCTGCGGCAGGGACGCGTTGCATTTCCATTCGTCCCTCGGCGCCGACAAACAGTATGCGGGCATCGGGGCGCAGTTCGCGTACAGCGTTGGCTATTGATACAGCCGGAAAAATATGTCCGCCGGTGCCGCCGCCGCTGACAATTACTCTTAATTCTTTATCCATACACATTACCTTATTATAATATAGGGGCAAAAATGAGCCGAACCATGAAGAGGGTGTCCGGACCCGGCCTAAGGAAAGGCCGGAATCGTCCTGTTTGTCTGACCGTTATCTGTTATCTGCCGTTCTGGGCTTGGATGAAGTGCTCCAGTTCGGCTGTGCACTTTATGACGGTCCACAGTTCCTTCTGACTCTCAGATACGAGTTTCTTGTCGCAGAGGTCGCGGATGGCGGCTGTGATTGTGTCCCAACATCCGTCTACGTTGTAGAGTATGACCGGTTTACGGTGGATGCCGATGGTGTTGGCAGCCATGACGGTAAACACTTCATCGAGTGTTCCTATACCGCCCGGCAGTGCGATGAGCAGGTCGCTTTCGCGCACCATGACGGCTTTGCGGTCGTTGAGGTCGACGGTGGGAATTGTGATGTCGAGCGTGTCGCTTACCAGATTGCGGTCTGTCAGAATCTGAGGTACAACCCCCATTACGCGGCCTCCGGAGAATTTTACGCTACGGGCGAGAATTTCCATCAGTCCTTTTTTCGCACCGCCATATACGAGTGTCCGTCCGGTCCGACCTATCCATTCTCCCACTTCTTGAGCCGCCTGTATGTAGCTGTCGGGCAGGTTGTCCTTTGAAGAAAGAAAAACGCCTATTCTCTGCATGTGTTGTTTAATTGTGTTGTCGGTTTTTTCAGCGTACGGCGATGCACTCTATTTCCACGCGGGCGCCTTTGGGCAGTGTTTTCACCGCTACGGCCGAGCGTGCCGGTGCCGTTCCGGTGAAGAAGGTGGAATAAACCTCGTTCATTTCCGCAAAGTCTTCCATGTCGGCCAGAAATACGCACGTCTTCACTACATTTTCCATGGTCAGGCCGGCTTCGGCCAGAATGTTTTTGATGTTGATGAGCGACTGTCGGGTGAGTTCTTTCATGCCGCCTTCGGCAAATTCGCCTGTTGCGGGATTGATGGGCAACTGTCCCGAAACGAATATCATGCCATTGGCTTCGACGGCCTGGCTGTAGGGGCCGATGGCGGCCGGTGCCTGTTGTGTGGAAATTGCTTGTTTCATGTCTTGATGAGTTGTTTATGAGACGTGAGCCTTGCTTCAGGCTCTGTCTCAGGATTTATTCAGCGCAAATATAGCGAATAAACCTCATATTCTGTCGGTCTCCGGTGTTTTTTCATGAAATATAAGGGCTGCCGGCGGCTTTGCCATTTATCTTCGTGGTGCGACGGATGGCGAGAAAGGTGTTTTTCATGATGGCCTGCACTGCCATGCGGCCAGTGCCGACCACGCCAGACAGGCCGCGCGCATGCCGAGTGGCAGCGGCAGGGGGAGCAGCAGGCAGGCTATGGCACATTGGGCGTGGAGCAGGCGTAGCGTGCGGCACGGCGATACGTCTTCTTCGAGCAGACGGCTGTAAAGAGCCGACAGACGCCTGACACAGGCCGTTGCCTCCAGGCGGGCAAGTTTTTCGGAAAGGTTGCGGGCGGGCGATGCCGCGGGTGTACTGTTGTGCCGCATGCTCATGGGCGGTACCGGAAGGAGGAGTGTTCTTTTGGACATGATTCTCTTTGTTTTGAAAGGTTTTCACGGCAAAGGAACACTCCTTTTGTGACACGTGGCGTCACATACCTATTTTTTGTGTTAAATTTTGGATGTGATTCTTCAGATATTGAATGAATTCCGGCGAACCGGTCACTTCGATGTCATCGTAAAGTCCCAACACGAAGCGTCCGACGCCCTTGAAGCTGCACACTTCCGTTGTGAGCCGGTGCCGTCCGTCATCGCAGAGTACCAGCTGGTCTTCGGCTGCGGGAAACTCTTCAAGCAGCAGGCTGGTGGCCAGTCTTCCGAGAAGGAGTGTCACTTCGAAACGGTGTTCTCCGCTAAAGTGGAACAGGTCTGTGAAAAAAGGCGCGTGTTTGTCCTTGTGCGCCCACAGGAGGTCGAGCACCTCCACACTTCCGGCACGGCCCACCTTGAAAGTCTTGTTCATGCCCGAATTGATTTCGTAGCAGCGCACCTCGCTGTTTTCGGCCAGAAAGAGGTAAGGTTCCACCAGGCGGTTGTCGGTTCGGTCGCTGTTGGGCGATGAGTAGTCCTTGAGCATGACCACACGTTCTTCTTGAATGGCGCGGAACAGCAGGCTGAGGTTGCGCGCCATGCGCTTGTCCACACCGTGTGCCGCCAGCACCTTGGGGTCGTAAATCATTCCCAGCTTTTCGCGCAGGTGGCGCATTTGCGGCGAGTGGTCTATGACGGAATGGAGCACCTGATTGATGACAAGCGCCTCGTCCGTGGTGAAATGTATGCGTTCGGTGATGGTGTGGAAAAACGGCGATGAGTGGTCTATGCGGTAGCGTGTGCCTTCCTTAATGACGATGAATCCCATCTGCCTGAACGCTTCGATGTAGCGATAGATAGAACGCTTGCTCATGTGCAGGTCCCGGCTGATATCCTCAATTGTGAGCAGGCGGTTTTGGGTAAGCAAAACCATCAGGCGTAATTGCCTGTCAAATTTTTCTAATTCCATTTTAATATTCCAGTCATGTTATGTTGCGGGCGCAAATTTATAACTTTTTTTGAATAAAAATACCATTTAGACACTCATATTCTTTTATCAGACTTTGACCGCTAAGGTCTCGTGCCGGCTGAGGCCTTGGCCGTGTCTGTAAAACTTTTCCGGGCGGCACGGGATTGCAGAATAGAGCCTGAAAGCGTGATTTTAACATTTCTTGCTTTTACCTTTTTTATTGTGTATCTTTGTAACAGCGAAGCGGACTGTCTTTGAGAGATAGGCCGCTTTTTCGTGTTTTTACAGGGATAAACACCGGTAAAAACAGGTTGTTTCCGGTCGGAAAAACATTACTTGGAATTTAAATTCCAAGTATTCGCGTTAAAATTCCAATACCGGTTTTTTCTCCTTCACTGCTTCAAACCTATGTTTTAACACTCCAGAGTGTTACGGAAGGTTAAATATGTTAAAGTCGAAAAGCAGATTCTGTTCTTTTACAACAGCATGAAAACAGGCATTGTGCCTGCGGGGCGAGAGTGTCTTCGGCAGTCGTTTTAAAGCTCCTGCGCCTTCAAACTGAGGCGACCATTGTTTTTTATATGCTGATAAATATGTATCTTTGCAGCGCTACAACGGTTGGCATCCCCTTGCCAAGGGGGCCATTAAAAGGGAAACGGGTGAGAATCCCGTACAGTCCCGCTGCTGTAATTCCTTCGTTGGTTCCAAACCATCACAGGAAAGCCACTGCACTCCGTCTGCTCTTTTGCGATATGTGCGGGAAGGCGTTTGGAATAAGGAAAAGTCAGAAGACCTGCCGTCGGCATTATGCGTTTCGCCGCCTCCGAGGAGAGGCCTTGACGCCCGTTTCATTTCAATGGCATTTATGCGTTTTTGTATGTCCTTTAGGAGCAGCCGCCGTCTCGTGCGGCTTGTTGCCTCATGGCCTGTCGCCGTTTTGTGAGGCTATCCGTCAGCCCATGCGGCCCGCTTTGCCGCAGTCCCCGACGACACCTTGTCAGAAGCTACCGTCACGGCCGGCCCTTCTTTGCCCCGACTCACGGCAGCCGTTTCTGTGGAGCGGTTTGACAGTCTGGCGCTGCTGCGCCGTGGCGTCACCGGGCTTTCTGACGCTTTGCGGCGCATGGGCGGTACGCTTGTGCGCGATTACGGTGGGGCCGGCGGACTCAAAACCGTCAGTGTGCGTGGCCTCGGGGCGGCTCATACGGCCGTAAGCTACGACGGCTTGCCGGTATCGGCCGACCGCAGCGGACAAGTGGACCTGAGCCGCTTTTCCAGTCAGACCCTGTCGGCACTTACGCTTGCGGTGGCCGATGCCCCTGTAGGGCAGACCGGCGGCAACATCTGGATGCAGCCAGAAGGTTCCTACCT
>NZ_BEWW01000294.1 GCF_002933955.1 Prevotella sp. MGM2 | reverse complement strand
CCAAGGGCCTCCCCGCAGGCATCTATGTAGTAGGCGGACGCAAAGTAATCGTAAAATAATCTTCGCGTAAGATACACAACACACTCCCAACGGGTGCGGCACTTATTGGTGCCGCACCCGTTGATATTATGCGGCTACATTCTTTTTCTACATATCATAAGTTTTATTTTTCACTTATACTATCCTTCAACCACATCCTTATCCATCCTCATTCCATCGCTTTCACTTTAACATTTTTAACTTCCGTTTACACTTCAAGAAGCCCAAAAACGGACATCTATCACAAAAAAGAGAAAAGTCCGTATTGCAATTTCAACACGAATACTTGAAAATTAAACTCCAATACGGGGATTTTTTCTAAAAAACAGGATAGAAAAAACTCTTCACACCCCTTAGAAACACTGAAAAAGCGGGACTTCCTCATGGAAAATCCCCCTTCGTAGTTACAAAGATACAATATTTTTCGACCGAAAGCAAATAGTGTTAAAATAGCAAGAGTTCCCCTGCATCCCTACATATCCATCCCCAGGCCGTCAGATTCCAATCGTATTCCGGTCAGCTTGAAAAGCTACAAAAAACTCTCCGGAATACATTCTTTTATAAGAATATTTATTCGGCTGTTTTCTTAAAAATACGTATCTTTGCAGTATATAAAACCAAAGGTTCAATCTTATTCACCGACCTGATATTTCCTGCCCAGTCTTATCCCATAGGATTGAGGTAAGGATTATGTATCGAATATATAAGAAAAAAATATGGAAGAAACGCAAAAGAGCGGCGCAAACTATTCGGCCAGCAACATTCAAGTGTTGGAAGGCTTGGAAGCAGTGCGCAAACGCCCTGCCATGTACATTGGCGACATCAGCGAAAAAGGTCTTCACCACCTGGTCTACGAAACGGTGGACAACTCCATTGACGAAGCCCTTGCCGGTTATTGCACGCATATCGAAGTAACCATCTGCGAGGACAATTCCATCATTGTACAGGACAACGGCCGCGGCATTCCTGTGGACATACATCCCAAAGAACAACGCTCTGCACTCGAAGTAGTCATGACGGTACTTCATGCCGGCGGCAAATTCGACAAAGGTTCCTATAAAGTTTCCGGCGGTTTGCACGGTGTAGGTGTGAGTTGTGTGAACGCCCTCTCCACCAAAATGCTTTCCCAAGTATTCCGCGACGGTAAGATACATCAGCAGGAATATGCCAAAGGTCATCCGCAATATGCTGTCAAGGTTGTAGGCGAGACCACCCTGCGCGGTACACGCCAGCAATTCTGGCCCGATCCGGAAATATTCACCACCACTACCTACAAATATGACATCCTGGCCAACCGCATGCGCGAACTGGCCTATCTCAATGCCGGCATCACCATTACGCTGACCGATCTCCGGAAGGACGACGAAGGCAACACGCGCACCGACACATTCCATTCCGAACAAGGATTACGTGAATTTGTGCGGTATATCGACTCCTCGCGCACGCATCTTTTCGATGATGTCATTTACCTCAACACCGAAAAGAACGGCATGCCCATCGAAGTGGCCATCATGTACAACACCTCCTACAGCGAAAACCTCCACTCCTACGTCAACAATATCAACACGATAGAAGGCGGTACGCATTTGGCAGGCTTCCGCATGGCCGTAACCCGCGTACTGAAAAAATATGCTGAAGAAACCGCCTCCAAGCAGCTTGAGAAAGCCAAGGTGGAAATAGCCGGCGAGGACTTCCGCGAGGGACTTACGGCTGTCATTTCCGTGAAAGTGGCCGAACCTCAGTTTGAAGGTCAAACAAAAACCAAGCTCGGCAACAGCGAAGCTACCGGTGCCGTAAACCAAGCCGTCGGCGAGGCTCTCACCAATTATCTGGAAGAACACCCCAAGGAAGCCAAACTCGTGGTAGATAAAGTCATTCTGGCCGCCACAGCCCGTGTTGCAGCCCGCAAGGCCCGTGAAAGCGTGCAACGCAAAAGTCCGATGTCGGGTGGCGGACTGCCCGGCAAACTGGCCGACTGCTCTTCGAAAGACCCCGCACAGTGCGAGCTTTTCCTCGTGGAGGGTGACTCCGCAGGCGGTTCGGCCAAGCAGGGACGCAGCCGCGCCACTCAGGCCATCCTGCCCCTGCGCGGTAAGATTCTGAATGTGGAAAAGGCCATGTGGCACAAAGCTTTCGAAAGCGATGAGGTGAACAACATCATTCAGGCTCTGGGCATACGCTTCGGCATGAACGAAGACAGCAAAGAGGCCAACATCGAAAAACTCCGCTACCACAAAGTCATCATCATGGCGGATGCCGATGTGGACGGCCAGCACATCGCCACACTCATCATGACACTGTTCTACCGCTACTTCCCGCAAGTCATACAGGACGGCTATCTCTATATTGCCATGCCGCCACTCTATCGCTGCAAGAAGGGAAAAATAGAGGAATACTGCTATAATGACATTGACCGCCAGCGGTTTATCGAACAATATGGCGACGGAACGGAAAACAGCATACAGACGCAGCGCTATAAAGGTCTCGGTGAAATGAACCCGCAACAATTATGGGAAACCACCATGTGTCCTGAAACACGCCTGCTCAAACAGGTGACCATCGACAATGCAGCCGATGCCGACTATGTATTCTCAATGCTCATGGGCGATGACGTAGGTCCGCGCCGTGAATTCATTGAACGCAATGCTACTTACGCCAAAATCGACGCATAACACTTATTTTCAATTGAGTCAGGCTGCCGGAGACATGTCTCCGGCAGCCTGACTGTTTTCCATCGGCACTTCAATGTTCTTAACTTCCTGTCATATTTCAACGTGCTGAAATAGAGGTTGCAAATAGTGAAGCGGAAAAACCATACGGAGAAATCAGACAATAAATACGGTAAGAAATTAGTCGTTCACCTCTGGAAAGCGTTCAAAAAAGCGTGAATTCCAGATGGATGAAGACACCACCTCCCAAGTCCACAACACCGCAACTTACACAAGACGTATGACTTATTAAATATTATTATGTTTCACAGTAAAAGTCCATCCGGAAAAACTATTTAACTTTGCAGAGTTTTGATAACAAGTTTCATTTCCCGGCCAACCAACGGAAAGACAACAAGCCAGCCAATAATCCCCACATCTGCTATTCTGTGATAAAAAGACTGTACCTCCTGATATCTCTTGCCATGCTGGCACTGACCCTCACCGCCCAAAAAGTGACGGGGCTGGTGACTGATGCCAAAACGGGAGAGAAATTGCCCTTTGTGAACATTGTATTTGAAAAAGGAGGCGGCACACAAACCGATCCTGAAGGACATTACAGCCTGCCTTTCCAAAACGGACGGCTGCGCTTCTCGTGCATCGGTTACGAAACGAGAACAGTCAGCGTCAAACAAGCCGGAACGCTCAATATTAAAATGAAATCGAATGAGAGCAGTTTCGGCGAAGCTGTTGTCACAGGGCGTCGCGAAAAATATTCGCGCAAAAACAATCCTGCCGTAGAACTGATGAGAAAAGTGATTGCCGCCAAGAAAAAAAGCGATCTCAAAGCACATGACTATTACAGTATTGACAAATACTCGAAACTAACTTTCGCCTTCAACGATGTTACCGACAAGGTTTTTGAGGAAGGGAAGTTCAAGCGGCTTCCGTTCCTGAAAGAGCATGTCGAAACATGCAATGAAACCGGACGGCTCATTCTTCCTATCTCCGTGGACGAAACCGTGTCGCGCGACATTTACCGCCGTTCCCCCTCTGAAGAGAAGAGCATCATCATCGGCCAACGCAGTAACGGCATCAATGACCTGTTCAACACAGGTGACATTCTTTCCGTCTTGCTCAAAGACTGTTTTACTGATGTCGACATCTACAAAGACGAGATACGCCTGCTGCGCTACCCCTTCATAAGCCCCATTTCCTCGCGCTCTGCCATCAACTTTTACCGTTACTTCATCATCGACACGACTTATGTGGATCATGACAAGTGTATCCGAGTGGACTTCACTCCCAACAATCCGCAGGACTTCGGCTTTTCGGGCAGCATGTTTATCATGGCCGACTCGACCTACCGCGTGAAAAAGGCCGATTTGGGCATTCCGCGCAATTCCGATGTCAATTTTGTGGAAGACATGCGCGTTATTCAGGAATTCCGTAGCCTGCCCACCGGCGAGCAGGTGCTCTGCAAGGACGACATGCTGGTACAGCTCAAAATCGTCAATTTCCTGCAAAAGTTTCAGGTCAAACGCACAACGGAATACACTAACTTCAGTTTCGCACCCATCCCCGAAAAAGATTTCAAAATTAAAGGTGGACAGTTCATCCATCCCGATGCCAACATGCGCAACGAGGTGTTTTGGGAACAACACCGTCCCGAACGTCTCACCAGCAGTGAAGATAAGATGGGCCTGCTCGTCCGCAGACTAGAACAGGTGAAGGGATTCAAGCCGGTGTTGTTTGTGGCCAAAGCCTTCATCGAGAATTTCGTGGAAACAACGGCCGACCCTCACAGGCCCTCTAAAGTAGATATCGGACCGGTGAACACGATGATTTCTCAGAATTTCGTAGACGGACTTCGGCTACGTGCCTCGGCACAGACTACTGCGAACCTTAATCCTCACTGGTTTGCAAAAGGTTATGTTGCCTACGGCTTCAAGGACCACCGGTGGAAAGGTATGGGGGAGATCACTTATGCTTTCAATGAAAAAGCTTATCTTCCGCGGGAATTTCCGGTCAACAATCTGACGTTCACCTACAACCGCGATGTCATGTCGCCAAGCGACAAGTTTCTGCCGACGGACAAGGACAATGTTTTCACATCATTCAAGTGGACCACTGTAGACCACATGATGTATTACGAAACCATGCGCCTGCAATGGGACCGCGAATGGGAGAACGGCCTGCGCCTCAAAGCCCAGTTGCGCACCCAGCGCGACGAACCTACGGCCGCCCTCTTCTACCAGTCGCTCGACGGCATGGGAACACCATCGGAGGATGCCTCGAAATACCGCAAACATCTGCGCACCAATGATCTCACCGTAGGACTGACATATCAGCCGGGGGTGACATGGATCAACACAAAGCAGCGCCGCATACCTTCCAACCAGAATGCTCCCATCTTCAGTTTGTCGCATACAGCGGGCCTTTATGAGCACATGGGCTCCAACCGGGCATATAATTTTACGGAAGCAGGCATTTACAAACGCTTCTGGCTACCTTCATGGGGAAAGATTGATACTTATCTTAAAGGAGGCATACAATGGAACCGCGTACCGTTTCCATTGCTTATCATGCCGGCCGCCAACCTCTCCTATATCGTAGAGGACCATACTTTCAGTCTCATTGACAATATGGAGTTCCTCAACGACCGCTACGCCTCGCTAATGATGTCGTGGGATCTGAACGGAAAAATTTTCAACCGCATTCCGTTACTCCGCCGCCTAAAATGGCGCGAATATCTAGGCTTCAACCTATTATGGGGATCACTATCGAGCAAAAATAATCCGTTTTTGGAAAAGAACGCCACCGACAGCCGTTTATTCTACTTTCCGGGCAGTTTTAACCCTGAAGGCACGTTCAATTATCTATCACGCGTAATGGACGAGAAAAAGCCTTATATGGAAGTCATAGCTGGCATACATAATATTTTTAAAATCCTCCACGTAGAATACGTGCGCCGCCTGACCTATAACGACCGGCCTGGCACGGACAAATGGGGTATCCGCCTGATGCTGCGGGCCACGTTCTGAGCATGCCGTTTAGGGCAACCGTAGCCTGCTGTCAGCCGCCTTCTGCTATTCCATCCCCCATATCCCCTTTTGAATAGAGTATACGCCTGAAGAGAACCGAAAAGGCCACTGAAACAGAACGGAAACTCTTCTTTAAAAAGTTAAAGCGGTGATAATTAATGCAGAACATTTGCATATCTCCAAATAAATTCGTACTTTTGCACCCGAAAACCACACGAATGGCAAACCGAAAGGTTTCCTGCGTAGATTTCCTATTTATAAATTGCATTGGGAAAACGCAGTGTGAATACCGGCTCGGCTGCACAGAAGCCGTACAGGTTGCGGAGAATCTCAGAGCGCCACTTTCCGCCACGCATTCGTGACAAAACATTTAAGATGAAATTAAAGTTTTTATTATTATCATTAATCCTCATTTTAGTGTCGACCAACACCACGGCACAACAAACCTACACAGGTAAAGCTTCTTATTATGGCAATAAATTTCACGGACGCCGCACAAGCGATGGCTCCATTTATCACCGCGACAGTTTGACCTGCGCCCATCGCACCCTGCCTTTCGGTACGCTCCTCAAAGTACGCAACGTACATAACGGACGCGAAGTGGTAGTGAAAGTGACAGACCGTGGCCCTTTCGTTAAAGGACGTATCGTAGACCTCTCCTTTGCCGCCGCTAAAGAAATCGACATGTTAAGCGCGGGCGTAGGACGTGTGGAAGTAGAACCCGTCAATTCTTCACTTGCTTATCTTCAGAAGACAACGGAAATTCCCTCACTGCTGCCTGAACTGCAACTGCCAGATCCCACAACTGGTGAATACCGCACAATGAGCGAATGGCTCGACAGCGACAAAACCGGTAGAGAAAAAGCTAAAGACAATGCCCGGAAACGCAGCAAAGCAGCCTATCTTTCGCGTAACAAACGCAAGCAGCCCGCATGGCATGTACTGAGTAACCGGATAACGGCCAAAGCGGACAAATAAAAAAATACAGAGCCTCCCTACCCTATGGGCCGGGGGGCTTTTTAACATAAAAAGAACTTTTTCAACAACGAAACAAAACAACCGGCCATGAGCAAAAAGAAAAATCCCGGTACACTCTGCGTACAAGGCGGCTGGACACCCAAAAAAGGTGAACCGCGCGTGTTACCCATCTATCAGAGCACCACATTCAAATATGACAACAGTGAGCAAATGGCACGCCTCTTCGATCTAAAAGATTCCGGCTATTTCTACACCCGACTGCAAAATCCCACCAACGATGCCGTGGCCGACAAAATAGCCTGCCTCGAAGGGGGAGTGGGGGCTATGCTGACATCGAGCGGGCAAGCGGCCAACTTCTTTGCCGTGCTCAACCTCTGCGAAGCCGGCGACCATTTCATCACCTCCAATAACATCTACGGCGGCACGTATAATCTCTTCGGCGTAACCATGAAGAAAATGGGCATCGACTGTACTTTCGTTGACCCGGAACAAAGTGATGAAGAAATCGAAAAGGCTTTCCGCCCCAACACCAAATGTTTCTTCGGTGAAACCATATCCAATCCCGGAGGTCACATATTCGACATCGAACGCTTTGCCGAAATGGCTCACCGCCACGGTGTGCCCCTTATCGTAGACAATACCTTCGCCACCCCCGTAAACTGTCGTCCCTTTGAATGGGGAGCGGACATCGTAACGCATAGCACAACGAAATATATGGACGGTCACGCCACTGCTGTGGGCGGATGTATAGTGGACAGCGGTAGCTTTGACTGGGCGGCTCATGCCGATAAATTCCCCGGCCTGTGTGCTCCCGATGACAGCTATCACGGACTAGCTTATGCCGAAGCCTTCGGTAAAATGGCCTACCTCACTAAAGCCACCGCACAACTGATGCGTGACCTTGGTTCCATACAAAGTCCGCAAAATGCTTTCCTTCTTAATCTCGGACTTGAAACGCTCCATCTGCGTATGAAGCGCCACTGCGAAAACGCCCAACAGGTAGCCGAATTTCTCAAAAATCATCCGCAAGTGGCATGGGTCAACTACGCCGGGCTGCCGGACAACAAACACCACCACTTGGCGAAAAAATATTTGCCCCAAGGCGGATGCGGCGTAATAGCCTTTGGTCTTAAAGGCAACCGTGACGAAGCTATCCGCTTTATGGACAACCTGAAAATGATCTGCATCGTGACACATGTAGCCGATGCCCGCACCTGCGTACTCCATCCCGCCAGTCACACCCACCGCCAACTTTCAGAAGAACAATTACGTGAAGCTGGCATTGCTCCCGACCTCATACGGTTGTCGGTGGGCATTGAAGATGTAGAGGATATCATTGAAGACATTCAACAAGCCATGGAGAGCATTAGCTAACACTCTCCAGAACATTAAAGTCCATCCCCTTATTCTGCAAAACGACATATAAGAATGCAGAATAAGGGGATTTTCTTTCTGAGTATATTACCGTCAAAAATCAACAGGAATCCTCACAGTCTTAAATTCTTTCCCTTCCATTCAATATCTAAAATTGTTTTTGAAGGTTAAAGATGTTAACTTAACAAAAGCATCAAATGAAATGAGTACTATTTCCCTACTTTTGCAAAAAGTTAAAAAACAATGACAGCGATGCAAGTTTTTTTGCCAATCCTGTTTATGTTATTGAAAAGCCAATACATAATGCACTATGAATAGAACAATAAGCAAGTATCTTACCGTCATCTCACTATCTCTTATCTCTGTTTCTACTCTCATGGCACAAAGCTACGAAAGGATGTGGACAGAGGTAAAAACAGCGGTTCAAAAAGACCATCCTCAGACAGCACTAGATGCTGTGAACCACATTTACCGGAAAGCACAAACCGAAAATAATGACGGTCAACTGATGCGGGCCATGCTCACCGCACGATTACTCCACGCTGAAGTATCACCTGACAGTGGAAAAGTAGCCACAAAGCGTCTTGAAGCGGCATTAGCCGCAGAAACCAGTCCCGCCATGCGCGCTCTGTGGCAATCGGCTCTCGGACAAATTCTTATCAACGATGCCGACACCGCCAATGTATCCCGAGGCAAGACATTACTGCTGGCCTCGGTAGCCGACATCACGATGCTAGGCAAAGCCTCAGCCAAAGATTATCTCCCGGTGCTAATCAAAGGTAAGGACAGCCAAATCTATCATGATGACTTGCTCAGCGTTCTTCTGCCACCAGTCATGCAATCGCGGCACATTCCCCTCTCCGAACGCCAAAGGATAGCAGGCAACGCCATTACCGAATACCAAAGCCGCGACATGCGCAAAGCCGCCTTGCTTGTCACTCTCGACAGCATTGACATATCGGCCGGACAGGCTCTGGCTTCAGAAAGTAACTCCCAGTTCGAAACCCTGTTGCGCCTAAAAAACATTTATGCCGACACGGAGCTTAATGTGGAAACCTATATCCGACTGATAAAGAGCCACGATTACCGGAACTATTCTCAGGCAACAGACAGCATTAAACTGGCACTGGCACATGAAGGTGTAAAAAAATACGGACACCTGAAACGAGCCGATGTCCTACGCGAATACATTGCCAGATGCGAACAGCCGATGTTACGGTTTTACATCAGCCGACAAACCCTTTATCCCGGACGAGAAACGCCATTGGCCCTCACTGCGCGTAATGTGAAACAGGCAGAAGTGCGCTTCTACCGCCTCAATCTTAAGGCAGACGACAACCGGCTTCTACGAAGCGGGCAATGGAAGAACGTAAAAAAATGGCCAAAAACATTGTCATATACCTTACATCATACCTTTAAGCCGGCCAAAGCATCTGAGGAACACACCGACTCACTGCAATTCCATCTGAGCCAACCCGGCATATATCTTTGCGAGCTTTTGGCAGACAACCGCCACACAGACCACAATATCATATACGTCTCCTCCGTCACCCCGCTCATGCTCAATACCGGCGAAGGATTGTCGCGCATTGTGCTCGTAGATGCCATGAGCGGACAACCTCTGCCCGACAGCCGGATTGTCCAATACGAAATCCGCGACAATGTACGCCGGCAACTCAAAGTATATGAAGCCGGCCCTGACAACGAGATTATTATTCCTCTCCCCAAACGCCATTCCTCAAACAACTTTTTCGCTGTTTCGGGTAACGATGCCTATTCACCCGACATGAGGATGAATGCGGCATATCGCTTCCACCCGACAGACAAACAGCCCCAAATGAACATACGTCTCTTCACCGACCGCACCATCTACCGGCCAGGACAAACGGTGCGCTTCGGTGGCATAGCCTATACACAACATGGAGACGAAACCACCGCCACCGCAAAATTAAAAACTACCGTCGGACTTTTCGACACCAACGGACGCCAAATAGATACCCTCATCTGCGTCACCGACGAATTCGGCGCCATAGGCGGTGAATTCAAATTACCTTCCGCATGCCTTCCGGGAAATTTCTATCTGCACATCGAAAAACAGACGCCGCTTTATTTCAAAGTAGAGGAATACAAACGCCCCACTTTCACTGTCGAAACAGAATCGCCGCAAACAGCCTATGCCATCGGCGATACAATCCACGTCACAGGCAAGGTGAAAACCTATTCCGGATTACCCTTAGCCGGCACCGCCATCAAATACAGAATAGACCGCTGGATGCTCTATCGCTACGCCACTGACGACTATACCCCACAAACTGGCACTGCCGTTACAGACGAAAAAGGACATTTTTCATTACCCGTAGTTCTGACCTACAACAATGCCACAAATCAGGCACACAAACCTGCTTTCAACCGTCTGCGCTACGCTGTGAGCATTGACGCAACAGCTGAAAACGGAGAAACCGTATCGGCAGAACGCGTCATTGCCGCAGCCACCAAAGCCTCATGGATCGAAACATACTGGAGCGAAAGCCTTTGCAAAGAAAACCTGCCCGACATCAGCATCCGACACACCGGTTCTGCCGGACAAGCACTCCCCGGCACAGTCAGCTATACTGTCTATACTAACGGACAACCTGTGGCTGAAGGCCATCTGACAGCCAACGCCCCCTTTGTCCCCACATTCCTCCGCAACCTTCCTTCAGGAGAATATGACGTAACACTTGCCATTGCCGGTACAGACTCCTTACAACGCCACTTCCTTCTTTTTTCCGAAACCGACCGCAAGCCATCTGGAAAAGCCCCTTTCTGGCACTACGAACGTACCAACGCACAGGCCGACAGCACCTTGGTTATCGTAGGCTCGCCTCACGACAGCATTGTGCTCTTTTACGACCTCTACAGCGGCACAAAGCGTCTTGAAAGCCGCCGTATCACCTTTTCCGACTCTCTCCTGCACTTCCATTTGGCTTACCGCAGCGAAATGGGCGACGGCGCGCGTGCCTGCTTCGCCTTCGTAAAAAACGGCGAACTCTATTCATTAAGTCAGGAAATCACCAAACCTGTCCCGCAAAAGAAGCTCCGCCTTGAGTGGAGTACCTTCCGCAGCCTTCTCCGCCCAGGACAACAAGAGGAATGGCGCTTGCGGGTCTTCAACGCCGACGGATCACCGGCACGAGCCTCACTGATGGCACGGCTCTACGATGCTTCGCTCGATGCTTTGGCCAAAAGCGACTGGAATTTCCGTTTGAACTTCCCGCGCAACGTGGCATACGTTTTCCGCAGCATACCCTTCAACACATCGCTGTCAATGTGGGGAATGAAGCCCATCAGGAATTTCTCCTGTCCGGAATACCAATTCACCCATTGGGACAATCAGCTTCTGGATGCTTATCCCCACTTCATGTATAAAAAGGAATCATCCCAATTAATGACATCCGCCTATGCCACCGCACCGACAGAACGAAACATGAGCGCAAAAACACTGCAACTGCGGAGCATGGCAAAAGGCATAAGCTGCACCGAAGAAAAAGCAGACGACACACAAGACGGAATAAGCGGAAGCATAAACGATGAAGGCGGAGCGGAAGCAATCATTCCCCGCAGCAATTTTGCAGAAACGGCCTACTTTGCCCCCCGCCTCATCACCGATGAGAACGGCGAGGTGACCCTCTCGTTCACACTGCCCGAAAGCCTCACTTCATGGAACTTCACAGCACTGGCACATAACGGCGGAATGGACCATGGCCGCCTCGACACCACCGTAGTGGCCCGCAAAGAATTCATGCTGCAACCAGCCATGCCACGCTTTGTACGCCAAGGCGACCGTGTTGTCATACCCGTTACACTGCGCAACCTGACAGACCATGGCTTTGGTGGCACAACGAACCTCCAGCTGCTTGACGCCCAAACCGACCGGCCGGTTAAAGCACTCCGCAAGAACTTTGAACTTTCCCCCGGCGCCACACAGACCCTGCACTTCGAACTGGACGCCGAATTCGATGAACCGGTGCTTATCTGCCGCATCACGGCTACCGGAGGCGGTTTCAGCGACGGTGAGGAACACTATCTGCCCGTACTTTCCAGCCGTGTGGAAGTAATACGCAGCATCCCGTTCTCACAGACTGAAGCCGGACGGCAATCGTGGCAGATCGACACGCTGTGGACAGACAAGAAACTGGCAGACAACCGGAGACTGACTGTAGAGATGTCGGCCAATCCCACATGGTATGCAGTAGCCGCGCTGCCGGCAATGGCTGACAATGCTGCAGCCAGTTCCCCCGGATGGGCCTCACGCTATTATGCCGTCACACTGGCACAACACATCGCCGCCACCCATCCTGAAATACGCGGCATGGCCGGACGCGACAATTCCAAATGGGCCGACATTCTGAGCCGGAACCCCGAACTCAAACAGACATTGCTGGCCGAAACCCCTTGGGCGGCCGAGGCACAGACTGAAGCCGAGCGCACAGCGGCCTTAGCCACACTCTTCGACCCGCAGACCATCGCGGCCAACAAATTCAAAGCACTCGACAACCTCAAATCCCTCCAGCAGCCCGACGGCTCATGGAGCTGGTACAACGGTATGCCCGGCAACAGTTACGTAACGGCCGATGTCGCCATCCTTCTGGCACGGCTCCGCAAAATGACAGCCGACCAAGACGCCTCCGCCCTGCTCGATCATGCCCTCCGCTACCTTGAAAAAAGCATCCGGTACGAGGTGAAAAGCATGAAAGAACTCGAAAAGAGAGACAAGAAAAAGCTGTCGCCCACTGAAGCCCAGTTGCGTTATCTCTATCTGCGCTCACTGCTCGGCCTGACACCCGACAATGACGCCAGCTACCTCCTCAGCCGCGCCGAACTCATTCCGAAAGACTACACCATGTATGGCAAAGCTCTCACCGCCGTCACGCTGGCACAGGCCGGCCACAAAGCCGCTGCCGCCACCTTCCTGAAGAGCCTCAAGGAACACACAGTGGAAAAACCCGGCATGGGCCGCTATTTTGACACTGACCGGGCACAATGGTCATGGCAGAGCTACCGCATCCCCACACAAACGGCTACCATAGAGGCCCTCATGGCCATCGCGCCCGACGATGTGAAAACAATTGAGCAGATGCGTTTATGGCTCATGCAGACAAAACGCACCCAAATGTGGGCCACAGGCCGTGCCACTGCCGATGCCATTTATGCCCTGCTGATGCCCGTTTCCACAGATACCCACACCCTGTCGCTTGCCACAGGGGAAATACCATCCTTCACGCTGTCAAAAGGGAAAAGCGTCGCAGCCACGAGCCGTGCCGAAGGCGTTGAAGCTACGGAAACAGCCGGCTACATCAGCCGCACCTACACAGAAAAGAAAGTGCTCGACGCCACAACGCTTACCGTCAGCAAGGAAAACAACGGACTGACATGGGGCAACATCACCGCCCGTTACACCTTGCCGGCCGAAGCCGTGAAAAAGACATCCGCCGGCCTCTCCCTGTCAGTGCGCTACGAAGTATTGCGCGGCTCCACATGGCAAGCCATCACCACCGGCACCACTCTGCATTCAGGCAACCGTCTGCGGCAGGTTTTCACCGTCGAAGCCGACCGCGACTATGATTTCGTTTGTCTGAAAGCGTCACGGGCAGCCTGCCTGTCGCCGGTCAAACCTCTCTCAGGATACACATTTACCGGCAGCCTGCACGGATACCGTGCCGTGCACGATGCGACCACCGACATCTATTTCGAGCAAATGCGCAAAGGCAGACACACGGTTACAGAGGAATATTTCATAGACCGGGCCGGCAATTACCTATGTGCCCCCTCACAGGTAAGTTGTCACTATGCTCCTGAATTTGGCGCACAGACGGAAAGAAACACTCTGAAGGTGAATTAGAAAAAATTCCTTCCAGCATATTCCAAGCCCCCGCACGTCTTTATCAGGCATGCGGGGGCATCTGCTTACCGACACAGCAGACGTTCAAACTTCATTTCCATTTCCGGCCACAAGCCATGATTTACAAGCACTGACTCAGTGCCCGAAAATACCACTTATCAGCAACTTAATCCATCCACCGGCACCATCCGCCGCCAAGCAGCGCTCATTTTAACATTTCTTGCTTTCCGCCGGAAAATATCGTATCTTTGTAACAGCGGAGCGGGGCTTTCCAATGGGAAGTCCCGCTTTTTCTGTGTTTTTCAGGACTTTTTC
>NZ_BEWW01000293.1 GCF_002933955.1 Prevotella sp. MGM2 | reverse complement strand
AACATTTCAGCTCTCGAATTTTAACAAATGCACCGGAATTTCGGCTTGACCCGGATTATCGAACCTTTGGCGAGAATGCAGCACTCTCTGTTATACGCAGGATAACAGATACTTACAGAAAAGAAAAAGAGGAAAATCCTTGCGGAAATTCCTCCTCAGTCAATTTGTGCGCCTGATAGGACTCGAACCTACACGTCGCGAAACACCAGATCCTAAGTCTGGCGCGTCTACCAATTTCGCCACAGGCGCCGATAGCGGTGCAAAGATACAATTATTTTTATTACCGGCAGCATTTTATCTGTCATTTTTTCAAATCCCCCTCTCACCTTCCGCACGCAGCAGCCTGCGAGCCGTTTCTATGATGGTATCCACATCGCGGGCATAGTCTTCCCTGCTGATATCAACCTTCACATCCGGTTCAATGCCTTCTTCGGTAACATTCATTTCCCGGTCGTACATGGGACAGGCCGAAAACCGTACACTCCATCCGCAGGGCAATTCGCTTGTAAGCGGCATGCCCGAACCGCCTCCGGTACGGTCGCCCACCACGGTCACACCAGGCAGTCCCTTGAGGTACATCACAAAACTGTTGGCAGCACTGTATGTACGCCGATTGGTCAGTATGGCCACCGGCTTCTGCCAACGCAGTCCTGAAAAAGGCTTGAGGCGGATCACCTCCGGTGTGGAGAAATCATCGTGTCCGCGACCGGTTTTATGGCACATGTAACCGGCTGTCACCGTTTCATTCACAAAGAGCGAAGCCAACTTTCCGGCGGCAGTAAGCATGCCGCCGCCATTACCGCGCACATCTACGATGAGTCCGTCACACAAAGCCAGATATCGCATCACCTCATGCAGGTTACCGTCGCCAAACCCTGAAGCAAAGGAGGCGCAGCGCACATACCCTATGTTATCATCGAGTATGCGGTATTTCAAGCCGGCGGCCATCTGATAATCGGACGTGCGCCCCAGATACACACGCTCCAAGGAGTCGGAGTAATTGGCCGGATAGTCGTCAAACCATGCTCCGTAACGCGCTACGTCATGAGCGGCATAGAGGTTGACGTGACCGTCGCGCAATTCACAAATCATCTCACCCAATACTTCAAAAAACTGCCGGTCGGTCATTTCCTCTCTCACACGTATTCCGTAAGCTGTGCGCACAGCGCGCCAGTCCAACCCGTAAGCGGCCGCCTTCCGGCCGAAGAAGCAATAACGCTCGTCGAGCGTCTGCCACAACGCCTCGAAGTTCCCGCGACGCGTGTCGGGCATGACGTCTTCCGTTATGCAGGCAGACAGCAGCCAAACAGATACAGAGATAAACAGCAGGAAGCGGAACAATCTTTTCATTACGTATTTCTATTAATATTACGGCCGGAAGAGCTGAAGGCGCCGCACATAACCTATCACAAAATGATGATTCCAGGCATGGCGCTTAAGACCGTTGACATCGGACTGGCGGATGTCGGCCAGATATCCCAACGAAAGCATGGCTCCCGCCAAAGGCAGCCTCAATGTGGTGAGCCATCGGGCACTCGGCGCGTTGAAAGGGTGTGTCATACGCACATTACGGTCGTAATGGCCCAAAGAGAATATCTCATAATATGACTGCCCGTAATTGGGCGTGAACATTGCTCCGGCAAAAGGCAGATCGAGTTGCGACGTGATACCGCCTCCGCTCCGCCCGGGACGGAAGTCGTAATCCGCCCGCAACGACAGAACCGCGTCCACAGCCAGCCTCCCCTGTGCAGGATTGTTTCCGCCGGTGGTAAGATATGTGAACCCGCCGCCCAGCTGAACCATTCCGCCAGCCGCCAGTCTCAGTCCCCTGACAGGAAACCAATTGCGGTGCCAGGCCACGGCGGCAGTGATCTGACCGTCAAAAGCATCGTGATTATCGGCCGGCGAAGAAAGAGCGGCAGCCTGACCGGTGAAAAACGCCTGCACCGTCACCTTGCCGCATCCCCACCGCGCCAAACGCTCCGAACGATGGGTAACGGAAAGCGAAGGACCGGTATATTCCAACGGCGTGAGATAAGTGTCCAGCACATTGAGATGTCCCGCTCCATAAAGCCATTCGTGAGTGACAGTGCGCGACGGCAACACCCGACCACCGCAGTTGCCGGACATGCAAACGCTCTGTCCGGCAGCAGAAAGAGCTGCAAGACAGAGCGTCAATATCAGGCTGTGCCGCCGGAGCCTCATCATGCGCGGCGCTTTTTGAGAACATATTTCACAAGCAGATAAATGCCTGCCAAAACCACTACAGCCAATATGGCGTAACCTATTTCATGGCTGTACTTCCCAGCGAGGTCGGCCACGTCTTTCGTCGTTTTCAAATTGGGCGACGAAACATAGATAAGGTATCCCAACAGAGCCAGTATGCCGTTCCACAATCCGGCTCCGAGCGTAGTATAAAGGAGAAACTTACGGATATCCATCCGGGAAAGTCCGGCCGGAATCGAAATAAGCTGCCGCACGGCAGGCACAAGCCGACCGAAGAAAGTGGACGGCACACCGTGACGGCGAAAATAGTCCTCGGCATGGGTTATCTTTTCGCCGTTGAGCAGACACAGGTGGCCGAAACGACTGTCGGCAAACCTGTAAACCACGGCACGCCCCAGAGAACGTGCCAGATAATAGTTGACCAGCGCGCCGATGTCGGCCCCCAAAGTGGCAAACACTACAACGAGAAAGATGTTCATGCCGTTACCTTCAGTACAGGCCAGCCAGGCTGCAGGCGGCACCACCACTTCGGAGGGAAAGGGAATGAAAGAACTCTCAATGGCCATGAAAAGCGTAATGGTGAGATAGTTCAGATTGTCTAAACAAAACTGGATGATTTCTTGCATTTTAAGAAAATGTAAAGTTCTTTTGTTTTAACGGTTTCAGGTGCAAAGTTACGACATTTTATCATAAACTAAAATGACAATCGGCGCAAAAGTAGTAACTTTGCGGCCATATTTATCCCTAAAGACATCGTATGTTCAAACAATTGCCCCCAATAACAAAGAATCTGCTGATAATCAACGGTATCGTTTTTCTGGCACAACTCGTGTTCGGCCGCCGCGGCACCGATCTCGTCGACATGCTGGGCCTGCACTTCGTTTTGGCCGACAATTTCGCCCCATGGCAGTTTGTCACCTATATGTTTCTCCACGGCGATTTCAGCCACCTCTTCTTTAATATGTTCTCGCTGTGGATGTTCGGACGCATCATCGAACAGGTGTTCGGCCCGAAACGTTTCCTGCTCTACTTTTTCGTTTGCGGAGTGGGCGCAGGCATCTGTCAGGAACTGTGGCAGCTGGGTGAATATTATTTCACAGGCATGGCTGGCTATGCCGGCGTAAGGGATCCTTCCGGATTTATCATGCCGATGGGAGACTATCTGAACCGCTGGACCACAATCGGTGCGAGCGGCGCCTGCTACGGTGTGCTGCTGGCCTATGGCATGACTTTTCCTAACGAGCGCATCATGCTGCTCATACCTCCTATCCCCATCAAAGCCAAATATTTTGTGGTAGGTTACGGCGCAATAGAATTGTTCTCAGCGTTTTTCACCAACGGTAACATTGCCCATTTCGCCCACCTTGGAGGCATGATTTTCGGCCTGTTGCTCATCCTTTACTGGCGCAACGGCGGACGGCGCCGGCGCTTCGACAGTTGGGAAACCTGGACGCCACGGCGCAGCCGTAACTTCCGCGAGCGTCTGCGTGACCGGGCGCGAAAGTTCGGCCAACTTTTCAAACGGCGGCCCAAAATGAAAATACACCGGGGCGGCGTGCGCTTCAAAGACCGCAACGCCGACTACGATTATAACCGCCGCACGGCCGAACAGCAGAAACGCGTGGACGATATCCTCGACAAAATACGGAAAAACGGCTACAACGCACTGACAGAGGAAGAGAAACGTTTCCTCTTTGAAAACAGTAAAAAATAAAAACAGGACAACGAAGCCGCGCACAACCGCGACATCCACTTTAAAACAATGAAAGTCAATACAGCACAAAACCTGCTGGCTGGCGCATCATGGTGCGCCGTAGTCCTTCTATGGCTATGTGCGGCCAGCGTCTTTATCAGTCCCGTACACTGCCGCCTGCTCGGTGTTGTCGGACTGGCTTTTCCTTTTTTTCTGACCGGTGTACTGCTCATGCAGGCTCTGACACTCCTCTTCGCACGACGCCACGCATGGATTCCACTCCTCGGACTGGCAGGCGCCTTCTTTTCCATCCGCGCATACATCCCTTTCAACTTCCCTTCATCACCGCCCGAAGGAGCCATCAAGGTTATTTCCTACAACACAGCCTGCTTCGGCGGCGAAAACACCGCCGCACAGGAGCGTCATGCCATTACGAACTATCTGATTGACGCACAGGCGGACATCGTTTGCCTCCAAGAGGCAGCCACGATTCCTTTCACGCGCTATGCCGAAGAGACACTACCCATGCTGGAGAAGGCATACCCTCATCATGACACCGTGTCGATTAACAGTAACATATACGCGGTCTTCTCACGTTACCCCATAGTGGGAAAAGAAGTGATCTGCCATAACGGCACCAACGGCAGCGCGGCATTCAAACTGCTGACAGGAAAAACAGATACACTGCTGGTTGTCAACTGTCACTTGGAATCGATGCACCTCTCGCCCGCAGACCGCAAAAGCTATCACACAATGGTACGCACACCGGAAGAAAGCGATGTGGAAAGCAGCTCACGGCTGCTGGTTTCAAAGATCTCAACAGCTTCTGTCACACGCGCCGTACAAGCTGATATCGTGGCAGACTACCTGAAACTTCACGAAAAATTTCCCGTTATCTTATGTGGTGACTTTAACGACACGCCGATATCTTACACCCGGCGGCGCATTCTGTCGCAAGGACTGACTGACGCATACGAAACCACCGGCAACGGTTTTGGACGCACCTTTAACCGCGATGCCATCTGTGTGCGTATAGACCACATGATGTGTTCACGCCATTTTAAACCATACGCCTGCCAGGTAGACTGTTCCATCAACGCATCAGACCATTATCCTATAGTCGCTTCTTTCGAATGGCAGAAAGAAAAATAGGCAATACCTTCACCTCTATATACCCGTAAAATGGAACATCTCATTCACATATAATATCCCCACGCACCATTTTCACACAACTTACAAAACACAAGAAATCCCGATGCAGGAGAAAAGCATCGGGATTTCTATATTTCAATTCAATTCTCTGCGTTCTCGCCCTGCTCACTTCACCTCCTTGATAAGATAAATATAAACGGGCAGGTGGTCGCTATAACCATTGAGCCACACGCCACCGGCATGAGTACGCAAAGGAGCACCTTTGTAACGGCCTTCCTGTTGGAAAAGATAATCACGCATGAAAATCTCATTCCTGTAAAACTTCAGCGTAGAACGGTCGGAACCAAGGAGATTACCTGTAAAAACAATTTGATCGAAAAGGTTCCAACGCCCATCATAGAGCAAAGTTCCCTGCCCTACCTTATAGAGCATATCGTACCACGGATTAAAAAGATCCGTTGTTTTTTTAACATCTTTCATTCGCCTGAGACATCCCAAACTTTTAGTCATACTCTTGTCTGCCGGATCGTCATTCATATCACCCATGATGATGATTTTCGCATCGGGATATTGCTTCATAAGAGCATCCTTAAGACAACGCACCTGATAGCCGGCACGTTCGCGGGCAAAACTGCCAGCACCGCGGGAAGGCCAGTGGTTAACAATAAACACCGTCCGCTCACCGGCTAAAAGACCATTCATCACCAAAAAACCGCGCGTAATATAAGTAGTGTCGCCACGCAATTCCTCATGGGCTTTGACACATCCTTGCCCGTCCACGTAAAAACCAAGGCCAGGATCAGGCATTGAAGGGTCATCGTATTTATAATAATATGGTACAATCATGCTGCTTTCGAGTTTGAAAGAACGCGGATTATAAAGGAAAGCGCACTCCACGCCGCGACGGTCTACGCCGGGATAGTTCACATACTTGTAACCGCGGTTCTTAAGAGCCGGTTGCTTGAGAAGGTCATCGAGCACATGGTGATTCTCCACTTCCGACAGGCCGATAACGGCAGGACCTGCGGGATGTTTGTCAACACACAGTTCGGAAAGAACCTTCGAAATATTCTTTAGCTTGGCCTCATACTTCATCTTGCCCCATTTCATGGTGCCGGAAGGAAGATACTCATAATCGTTCTTACCATAATCGTGCACAGTGTCGAACAAATTTTCCAGATTGTAGAACGCCACGCCATAAAGGCGATAGCTTTTAGGTTCCTTACCGTCAGCCCAAACCGACAAAGCGACCAAAAGCAGAACAAGGGATAAACAAATTTTCTTCATTATAAAACAAACTTTATGGCTTTGCGCCTTTTTTCGGGGCAAATATCAAAAAAAAAAATGAGATTTCGGACGAGGGTCGTACATAAAAATAAAAAATCACATAAAATGTAAACGTTTCCATCTGAAAATCTATTACCTTTGCAACGTAATAATCCCCGGAAAAGACTGGAACTGCCTCCGAAAGAAACCTGCCTTTAGCCCTATTTCCGGTCAAACATTGGCAGGCTGCTCCTTTGATTTAACCCATATAGAATAGAAGGGAGAAACTTCATGACCGGCCAGCAGGCAGAAGCCTTGCCCGGAAAACTCAAACCATAATCAATCAACAAAAAACTGTATTATGAGTAAAGGCGTAAAACTAATGGCTGCGGCTTGGTGCGTGGCCGGAGGAATGTATGCCCAGCAAGTCGACACGCTCAACCGCTATGACGACAGCGCTGACTTCACATTCACCGAGTCGCAACTCGACGAGGACAACGATGCCTCGCAAGCCGTATCGTCCATTTCGGCGTCGAAGAGCGATGTCTATCTCTCAGAGGTAGGTTACCGCTTCAGCCCCATGCGTTTCCGCGTGCGTGGTTACGACAACATGTACAATCAGGTTTACATGAACGGCCTGATGCTTAACGATGTCGAAACAGGCCGTTTCAGTTACGGCATGATAGGCGGCCTCAACGATGCCACCCGCAATCAGGAAGGTGTTGCCGGTTTTGAATACAACAACTTCGGACTGACAAGTATCGGCGGAGCAAGCAACATCAACACACGGGCCAGCCAGTTTGCACAAGGCAATAAGCTCACTCTCTCAGGGTGTAACCGCAACTACCTCATGCGCGGCATGTTTACCCACGCCACAGGGTTGAATGAAAACGGATGGGCCTTTGCCGGAACCGTGGGATACCGCTGGGCCAACGAAGGCGTGATAGACGGTACATTCTACAACTCCTTTGCCTACATGTTATCGGCAGAAAAACGTTTCGGCGATGCCCACAGCCTCTCACTCGTCACATTCGGATCGCCCACGGAACGCGGACAGCAGGGAGCTTCAACAGAAGAAGCTTACTGGCTGGCCAATTCCCACTATTACAATCCGAACTGGGGATTCCAAAACGGGAAAATGCGCAATTCGCGTGTTGTGAAAAGCTTTGAACCAACCACCATCCTTTCCTGGGACTACAAGATCAACTCCGAGATGCGCCTCTCTACCGCAGCCGGTTTCAAGTACAGCAATTACGGTTCCACAGCCCTAGGCTGGAACGGCGATGCTTACGACCCTAGACCTGACTATTACAAGAACCTGCCATCGAGCGTATTCAACGTTTACGATCCCACTATTAACAATCCTGACTATCTGGCACAAAATCCGTTCTTCCTCGAACAATACAACCAGCTCGTAGACTATTGGCGCGCCAGTGAAGCCAATCGCCAGATTAACTGGGACCGTATGTACTATGTGAACCGCCAAAATGAACTTAACGGAGGCGAAGCTCTCTATTATCAGGAGCGGCGTCATAACGACCAGATGGTATTTGCCCTCAACTCGGCCTTCAGCCACTCACTCAACGCACACAATAAATACGTTGCCGGTTTCAGCATCAATTCCACCAAAGGCATGCACTACAAAACGATGGAAGACCTTTTGGGCGGCACCCGCTACACCGATGTGGATAAATTCGCGGCCAACGATTACGGCCCGGAGAGCAGCGAAGCGCAAAACGACCTGCGCAATCCCAACCGCAAAATCGGCGTAGGCGACAAATTCGGCTACAACTACAACATATTTGTAAACCAAGCACGTGCCTGGATGCAATACCAATATACAACCCGTAAATTCTCCGCGATTGCAGGAGGAAGCATTGATGGTTCGACTATTGAGCGTGACGGCCTGATGCAAAACGGCCGCGCACCGGAAAATTCCTATGGCAAGAGCGGGAAAGCACGTTTTCTGGGCGGAAGCGCCAAAGCCATGCTGACTTATACGCCCATAGCCAACCACCGCATAGCCATTTCAGGAGGATATGAAAGCCGCGCACCATTGGCACGCAACAGTTTTGTGGCCCCTCGCATGCAAAACAATTTTGTAGACAACCTCACTACCGAAGACATCCTCAGCGGAGAACTCAGCTATGCTTTCCGTGTGGGTAACTTTTCCGGCCGTCTTTCCGCCTTCTACACCAAATTCATGAATCAGGTGGAGCAGACGGCTTTCTACAATGACGCTGAAACACGTTTCACCTATCTCACTATGAACGGTATCGACAAGGAACATTCCGGCCTTGAAGCGGCTTTTGTTTATCAGGTCAATTCAAAACTCTCCTTCAACCTCATGGGAACCATCAGCGATGCCAAATACATCAACAATCCTTATGCGCAGATCAACTATGAGGGAATGGATGCAAAAACCATTAACGAACTGAACGTCTGGACTAATCCAGTAACCGGCGAAGCTATGCCGCTGCGTGTCGTAGCCGATGGCATGCGCATAAGCGGCACACCGCTGGCCGCCGCCAGTCTAGGGGTTAACTACAACACCAACGGCTGGTTCTTCGAGGCCAACCTCAATTACTACGACCGTGTCTATGTCGGCTTCTCGCAGTATCGCCGCCTCTCCAACATTACGCCCAATTACACCGCTTCGGCCGTTGACGCCAACGGAGTACCCACTTTCGATGTAACGCGGGAGGAGCTCAACCGAGGCGGAGGTGTCCTTTTCAATCAAGACGGTTCCGTAGCTGCCGCCTATTCGGCCAAGCAGGAAAAGTTTGACGGCGGATTCATGCTTGACGCCTCTATCGGCAAGTTCATCCGCCTGCCCAAAGGACGCACCCTGAGCGTAAACCTCTCAGTGAGCAACATCACGAACAACCGTAACATGCGCACCGGAGGATATGAACAGAACCGTGGCGACAGCTACAACACCGGCGAAGACCGCGCCTATGTTTTCTCAAAGAATTCGAAATATTACTACGCCAACGCCATCAACGCGTTCCTCAACGTAGGTTTCCGTTTCTAAACCAGTATGCCGCACTTACCATCCGGCGTACCGAACAAAAAGCAATAAAGACATGAACAAATTATTATCCATCATATTTACCGGCTGCCTGAGTACATTAGCCCTGTCTTCGTGCATGGACGACCACGACAGCCCCGACACGGACAATCTGCTCATAACGAGTCCCACGTCGGTTGGCGAGGTGAACATGACCATCGGTGAAGTAAAAGACAAATACTGTGCCAATGGCGCTACAGCCGATTTTCAACGGAATGCCTCGAACTTCTATTCAAAAATCAACGAGGACATCATCATAACCGGTGTCATTGCCGCCAACGACATTTCAGGCAATCTTTATCAAACACTTCTGTTGCGCAACATCGGAACAGACGGTACCGACCAGAGCATCCTGCTGAAAATAAAGAACACCTGCCTCTATCCCTACTTCAAGGTAGGACAACGCATCAAGGTCAATCTGAAAGGTCTTTGGGCAGGTTGCTACAGCAAAGTACCCACCATAGGGCAACCCTACAAGACGAGTTACGGCAATCTCAATCTTGGTCCTATGCTCTTTGAGATGTGCCGCACCAACATTGAGCTGGTGGGACAGCCTGACGACAATGCACCTGAAACAGTACCTCTCGACTTTACCGATGCTGCCGGTGAGGCCTGGCTCCGGGCATCAGCCAACAAGATCTACCGCAACACACCGCTCCTGGCAAAGGTAAGCGGACTTATCGATGAGGCACAAAACTCCACTCCTGCCGTAGGCGAAGTTACAGGGGAGACAGAGACCATGATCAACGGTCATAAGATGTTCGCACCTTATGAGCTTCACGACAACGGCTACGGCGTTGACCGTACCATCTCTTTAAAAACGAATACGAGCAATGTCGTTCTGCGCACCTCCACGAAAAACGAAATCGCCTACCGTTATCTGCCCGCCGACGAACGCTCATACACCGGCGTATTAAATTACTACGACGGCTGGCAATTACAGTTGCGTTCGCTTGACGATGTTTATCCGGCGCTCAAGTCCAACTCGGAAATTGACGCCGAAACGGCAACCTACGCACAATAAATACACCATTAATCCGTTCATTCAAAACATAACATATCCGCAAATATGAAAAAGTATTTATCATTCTTTGCCGCAGCAATTCTTGCCTTAGGCTTCACCGCCTGCGAAGATGTTCCAGCCCCTTATGGCATCAACGACAAGCCCGATGAAGGTGAAGTCGGTGACGTCATTCTCAACGAGAGTTTCTCCACCAGTCTCGGCCGTTTCACCACCAGCACTCCGGAAGGCGCATTCCCTTGGAGTGTCAGCTACAGTTGTGCTCAGGTAACTTCTTTTACCGACACTGACGGCGATGGTAACAAAGAGAACAACCCCGCTGAAAGCTGGCTCATTTCCCCTAAAATGGACCTGACCAACATTGAAGCCGCACATGTGACATTTGACTACATTCTGCGTTACGGCAATGCCAACGAACTTAAAAGCCACTACCGCCTTTTGGTGAGCAAAGACTATACGACGGATGTTACCGCCGCTACCTGGACGGAAATGGAATATAACCAGGTGCAGGGCAGTGACTGGGACACATGGTATAACAGCGGCGAGGTGAACATTCCTGCCGAGTTCTGTAAGACTGGCGGTGTGACAGTGGCCCTCTGCTACAAAACCACCACCAAGGCAGCAACCTGGGAGGTCAAGAACTTTAAGGTTCTCAACGGCGCCGGCACTTATAATCCCGACAAGGGCGATGAGGAAAGCGTGAAGACGTTGCCTTTCTCCGCCTCGTTCTCCTCAGACCTCGGCGGCTTCAAGAGCCACACCACGAGCGGCAGCGGACAATGGATCAACGATTATCAGACGGCTAAGGCTACCGGCTACGACAACGCCACGAAAGTAACAACCGCCGGCACCTATTATCTGGTAAGTCCCGAAATATCTCTGGCAGGTCAGACGGAAGTCCACCTCAGCTATGAATATATCATTCAATACAACAAAGATAAAGACAACCAGCAGGTGCTCATCAATGCCAACTTTGACGAAGCCCATCCCGGAGACGGCTGGACACTTTTGAACTCCGACCACGTGACAGACCTGAAAACGGCTGACGGCAAAACCGACTGGAACACCTTCACTACAGCCGACCTTGCCATTCCGGCCGAATATATGGGCAAGAATATCCGCATAGCTTTCCGCTATAACACCAATGCCGAAAGCGGTTCCACCTGGGAAGTGCGCAATTTCTCCATCGAAGCCGGCAAACCGGGCGAGAACACCGGAGGCAGCGACGACAATACAGGAGACGAGACAGCTGCCAACGGAGATTTTGAAAACTGGAAAGGCTCCACCCCTTACCACTGGCAATCCACGACCTCGGCTTCCAAGGGAGCCATCACCCGCACCACAGACGCTCACAGCGGCCAATATGCCGCCGAAGTAGCCGGTTCAACAAGCGGCAACAACCGCTTGGCCTATAAAGAACTGACACTGCCGGCCGGCACCTATACGATGAAATTCTACGTCAAGGCCGCCACAAACAGGGGGGGTAGTGTCCGTCCGGGCTACGTACCGGTGGTCAACGGCGCCGCAGTAAACACCCAATACACCTATGGCGATTACGTTAACGACCTCACCGGCGAATGGGTGCTTGTTGAGCACACCTTCACGCTCGATGCCGAAACTATGGTCAATCCCATAGTCATGATTTCAAAAAATCCCGGAGGTGCGGTTATTTTCGACGACTTCACGCTGACCGCCGCCGATGGAACCATTTACATACAATAACGACAAAAGCAACCGGATATCAACAAATGAGCGGGTCAGTACAGGCCCGTTCATTTTTAATTGTATAAGAACAACGCATGAAAAATATCATCCGTCTTTTATATGGCCTGGTTCTTGCAGGCGGCACATTACTGTTTGCCACAGCCTGTTCAGATGACACTCCCAACATCAATTTAGGCGGAGGCGACACCGCTCCAGGCGTTCCTGCCACGGGCAATGTGGCCGCACGAATGGAAACACCGGCCATAAAGACTAGCGGTACACTCGTTACGGCCCACCGCACGAAAGAAGGTGCCGACAGCGTGATGACCTATAGCCTTGAGTTTGATAGGGAGCAACTCCACTCCCGCTGGGTGGCCTTCCGTTTCGACGGCCGCACACGCATTAAAAACGTATCGCGCAGCGACGAACCCTTCGCAGACGATCCTATGCTCCCCACCGCCTTGCGCATCGGGCCGCGCAGTTTCGGCAATCCCTATAACCGGGGACACATCTGTGCCTCGGCAGACCGTCTCTATTCCGCCAAAGCCAACGAACAGACATTCTACATGTCGAACATGTCACCCCAACTCGCCTCCTTCAACCAAGGCTACTGGATCACCCTTGAGGGCCAGGTTCAGAAACTCGGTCGCGACGCGTCCTTTGCCGATACGCTTTACGTGGTCAAGGGAGGCACCGTAGAGCCTCATCAGATTCTCGGCTACGTCAACCGCACCGACGGCAAACGCGTTGCAGTGCCCCACTATTACTTCATGGCCCTGCTCAAGGTGAAAAACGGCACTTACACGGCCATAGGCTTCTGGATGGAGCACAAAGAATACGGCTACAACTACAAACAGCCGGCCCCACTGGCCGTTATCGGCACACACGCCGTCAGCATTGACGAGCTGGAGCGGCTCACAGGCATTGACTTCTTCCCCAATCTGCCCGACAAGGTGGAAAACGCCGTTGAAGCCACGGCACAGAAAACGGCATGGGGCTTTCCGGCCGGATAATTCCGGAAGAAAGCATATTCAGAAAAAGGAACGGCGTGTGCCATCATCCGGCCCCACCGTACCGCTATCAAACATCAACGATGACTACCAAAGGCTTGTACATAGAAAAATATTCTCCCGCCGCGCATGAAGAGTGGAACAAGACCGCACGCCGCATGCGGCAGTCAAGTTTCCTCATGGAACGTGACTTTATGGACTATCATGCCGACCGTTACGAAGACGCGTCACTTATGGTACGGCAAACTGACGGCCGCACAGTCGCCCTCCTGCCCGCATGCCGCAGCCGGTCGGAAAGGCATTGCATCGAATCACACGGCGGCCTCACCTACGGCGGTCTGTTGCTCGGCACGGAAGTCACCGCAGCCGCAACCAGCGAAATTCTACAAGCCTGCCTGGCCTGCTACAAAGAGCAAGGGTTCAGCCAAATGCTCTACAGGCCCATGCCCCACATCTACCACACCCTGCCTGCGGAGGAGGACCTCTATGCCCTTTTCCGCCTGGGAGCACAGCTTGAGGCACGCGCCATTTCTTCCGTAGTGGACTTACGCCACCCCCAGCCTCTTTCCACCCTGCGCCGCCGCGGCATGCAGAAAGCGCTCAAAGCCGGCTGCCGCGTCAGCATGAATGCCTCCGATCATCTGCCGGTTTTCTGGCACATTCTTCACGATGTGTTGCAAAACCGCCATGCCACAACGCCCGTACACACGCTATCGGAACTGCAACTGCTTATGAGCCGTTTCCCAAGAGACATACGCCTCTGTACCGTACAAGCCCCCGACAACAATGACGGGAGTGGCGGCGGGACTGTTGCAGGCTGCCTGCTTTTCCTCACTCCCCGCGTAGTACACGTACAGTATATCGCATCCTCGGCCCAAGGCCGCCAAATCGGCGCACTCGACTTCTTGTTTTCCCGCATCATAGACGAATACGCCACCAGCAGCCCAGGCCCTTCTTATCTCGATTTCGGCATCTCCACCGAACAAGGCGGCACCCTGCTCAACGAAGGCCTGATATTTCAAAAAGAAGGATTCGGCGCCCGCGCCGTATGTTACGACACCTACCGGCTCTCATTTTAAATTCCACACATCAGGAACAAACAATTCAAATACTAAAGTAACAGCCAAAGCGGGACTTCCCATTGAGAAGTCCCGCTTTGGCTGTATTTTCAAGGTCATTCCGGGCAGTTTTCCACCACCGCAGAAAACACCCGACTATCTGTTATTCTACTTACGGCGATCAGACTTACAGTCTCTTCAAGCCTTCCCAATCAATCACGGGAGGTTCCTGAGCGGCGGGCGGTTCACATGTAAAGCGACTGCCGTAAGGCGTGTTTTCATTAAAGAAACCTCCCATCTGCAAGAATACCCCCTTTTTGTCGGGAGTAAGACCGCCACGATAATCCAGCCGCACACCGGCACGCGCCGTACCATCGTTGGTGAATCCGGCCTGAGTCAGCCGATGCCACTTCCCGCCGGCCGTCCGGGCCCATTGGTTGGAAAAACAGACCTTACGGGTCAGATAACCCTGCTCGGGACTGAAATTTTCAAGGAATGAGTGCGGACGCTTATACCACGTATTCGTTTTAGGCCGGAGAAACTCTGCTATAAGGCGCCATTCCTTATCATCGGCAGCGTAGAAATAGGCGGTGTAAATGGTATTGCCTTTGCCGTCGGGCCTTACCTGCATGAGAAAAGGGTACGTATTGCCGGCCTTCCACGGATAGCGCAGATAACTCTGTCCGCCCGAACCTTCGTTACCAAATTCACCTATATGCACGTCTTTGCCGCGCCGCAACATAACAACACGGTGGTCTTCAGGAATTTCCTTAGGATTCTGCGTTTCAAAAGGGCTCCATACCGAAAAAAGAATCCGGCGCTCCGTATCGGAGTTATACTGCATGCCGAAATAACCTTCTCCGAAACCAGCCACCATATAATAGCTGTGCATCGTTTCCCCGTCTTCAGGCACGGTCACTTCGTTGTAGAACCACTCGAAGTCGCCTTCTGGCAGAGGATAATTGAGATGTACGGACGGCCCGCGACGTCCCCAATAATCGGAAAAGTCATGTACGTAGGTCACATCGCCTTCCACATTCCGCAACACTATGTCGGTGATGTCGGCAAAATAGTTGCCTTGTTTCTCCAATCCTTTAAGATCAACCCTGACGTAGCCGGGGTGCTGCACCTTTACCTTAAGATTACCGCATACAACCGGCTCTTCGCCCTTGAACACTACTTTTTCTTTCTTTCCGTTGCAGCTTAGGAGCATCGCGGCCTCGCCTTTTCCTCTCACTGCGACGTGGAGAGTTTGCGGCTGGTGAATGTAAAAATAGGTACTCACCACAGTTTCGGGATGGGTCCACATTTGGGTGCCCTTGCCGCCGATCCGCACTTCATCGGAACGGTTGGTCACATAAGAATTACCACTGACAGCCACAGACACATCGCGGGACTGGGCATAAGCCCATGTGGCACAACACCACAGGACCAACATAAAAATCCAATACTTCTTTTTCGTATACATCGTATTATATAATTGATATTCCATCACAAAAATATTTTGGCAAAAATACGCATAAAAAACACAAATCACCTCTTTCATCACATCAAAAAAGGGTGCGGCACCCTGAAATAGCAGTGCCGCACCTTGACTATTGATGAAATTCAATTACAGACTCACTGAAGCGTTACCTTGAACACACTTTTTTGACCATCCTTGGCAAGTGCTTCCACCACCGCCACATTACCGGCTGCGGCATCAACGGCAAATGTTTTCATACGGGTATGATGAATCATGCGCCCACCAAGATCAAAAACTTTCACAGACTTCAGATCCGCGCCATCCAATGTAATCGTGCGGCCCTTTACTGCAAGGCTGAGAGTACCGGCCGCACCGACTTTTCCGATACCGGTCGGAACCTGAGTAAAGTCGAATACTGTCACAGCCCCTTTTTCCGCTTTTAGAACAGCCAGATCCGTACCGCGACAACTGCCGAGAACTTCTTCACCGTTAACGATACACATGGCGGTGTTTATTCCGGGATATTTCACATAGCCAGGCTGACCTTGATTGTTGACCACCGTTACGCGAAGAGGCTTCCCTCCCTTCCAAACAATACTTACCGTAAAATCGCCGACTGCCTTGAGACCGCTCACCTCACCGGCGCTCCATGCGGCAGGCAGGGCTGGAAGGATTTCAATGGAATCGGTGTGGCTCTGCATAAGCATTTCGGCCATACCGGCACAAGCGCCGAAGTTGCCGTCTATTTGGAACGGCGCATGAGAATCGTAAAGATTGTAGAACACGCCGGCACCGCCATTGGCATGACGCAGGGCATTCTTCAGAATCGTATGGGTGTGGTTGCCATCCTTGGCACGTGCCCAAAGATTTATTTTCCACCCCATGGACCATCCGGTGGCACCGTCGCCACGCAGTTTCAGAGAGTTGACAGCAGCCTTGTAAAGGTCGGTCCCATCCTTGACCTGACTGAAGGGATAGAGACACATGAGATGTGACATGTGGCGATGACCGTCAGCTCCGGCCGTATATTGGCTGTACTTCCATTCGCGAAGAATCTTCTCACCCGTTTTCACACCATTCTTATTGGCTCCCCACTGTCCGGTGTATCTTTCGATGGCGAGTCCTTTGTCAAGATGGGCAAAGCGGTCCTGAAGTTTCTCCAGGTCGGCAGCGGATACTTCCACTTCGTTCCCCAAGATGTCGATGGCTTTGAGCGTACTCTCAAAGAGGTCGTAAATCAGTTGCTGCGCGTGGGCTGTGGCATTTTCCGATCCGGGGCCATGCTCGGGCGAATATTCGCGGGGAGCCTCATAGGTGCCGTCGGCAGCTTTCACCAGACGGTCCATCCAGTACTGGCTGGCTGTCAGCATAGCCGGAAAGGCGCGTTTGAGGAAGTCCTTATCGAGAGTGTAACGGTAATGCTGCCAAAGATGCGAGCAATACCAGGCGTTGGCAATGACATAGTTCTTCATGAAACCGCCCGTACCTCCAAAGATATTGTTCTCGGTGTAGCAAGTCCAGCCACGGGTTTGCCCGCTCTCTCTGGCATAGGCTTTCCACTCCTTGCTATCGGCCATGTTGATGATATAGTTGAGGAAAGGCAGATGAAGTTCGCTGAGGTTAGTCGTTTCGGAAGGCCAGTAATTCATCTGTACGTTGATGTTGGAATGAATGTCACAATGCCAGCTGGCCTTTTCAATGTTGTTCCAGATACCCTGAAGATTGGAAGGGAGGTCCACGCCGCGTGAAGAACCTATAGAGAGGTAGCGGCCGTAAGCGAAGTAAAGCTGTTCGAGCATGCGTGCATTGGGACCTGCGCCCTGTGCGTAAGTATCGACCAGCCGGTCTGTCGGAACGTCATTGACCGTTCCTTCAAGATCAAGGTGCACACGGTCGAAGAACGACTTATAGTCAGCCTGCTGTTCACTGTAAATTTCGGCCCACGTCTTGGCTGCGGCATCGTTTACCCAAGCTTCCACCTTGCCGGCCAGTGCCGCGGTATTCGAAACGTAGGTGGCATTCTGCGGGTCGTAGTCCGTGCCGCCGGCCAGGATGACGAGCACTTCGTCGGCACCGCGCACGGTGATGCCGTCCTCTCCGGTGGTCATTTCGCCGCCGGTCGGTATCACTTTCATGCGGGCGTTGTAACTTACCACGGGCAACTTGCCGCTGAAAGTGGCACTGCCGTCAGCGTAGGCCGTAGCAGCCTTAAGGGCCTTGCTGCTGGCGAGCGTAAAGCGGAGATTTATCTTCCCCCCTACGCTGGCTGAGTAACGGGCAGCCACCACGCGGGCCGGATTGGAAGAGATGTATTCGCGCGTGTAAGTGACAGCGCCGTCGGGACTTTTATAAGACACCTTGCCGGTGGCGGTGGAAAGGTCGAGCTGGCGGTAGTAGTCCTTGGCGGCACTGGTGGAGACGTAGCTGAAGACGTCGCTGAGTTCTTCGGCATAGACGGAGCCGAAGTTTTCGTAATAACCATAATCCGATGAAGAATCGGTGCTGCGGCCGCTCCAGAGAGTTTTCTCATTGAACTGTATTTCGTCCTTTTCAATGCCGCCGAAGAGGCTGGCTCCAAACTGTCCGTCGCCGATAGGCAGCGAGTATTCCATCCAGTTGGAATAGCCGTTGCCGCCGGAATAGAGCGGGGCCGTCGTGGCCGGCTGGTCATACCACAGCGTCAGCTTGTTGTCGGGCGCATACCCATTGATGCCCACCGACTTGAAGTCGGGATAGACCATTTTGTCGGGTTCGATGAAAGTAATGGGGTTGTTGTTGTCGTTGGCATTCCACAGACCGATGATGGTGCCGCTGGCGCCGCCCCACAGGTTGAAGTTCTTGCCGGCGCGGTCGTTGGGGTGGATTTCCCATCCCGGACCTGTGGATGCGCCGCTGGCCTGAAGGGAGAAGCCGGCCGCATAGGGCGTCTCGGAAGAGCGGACCGGCGTGGGGTTTTTACCGCCTAGAGAACCACTCTGCGCCACATTGCTTACCACGGCGTAGCGGCCCAGCTTGTTGACCAGCTGGAAATTGTCCTGCGTGCCTTCGAGTTTCCACAACTGGCCGTCTACTGGGTCGGGACTGCTGAGGACGATGCAGCCGGCCACGGCCGTATCGGCCATATACCGGCCACCGTTGTTCATCTTCACGAAATACCACGTTTCGCTGCCCTGGCCGGAAAAGACGGGCAGGTCCACGCTTGTGGGATGGAAGGCCAGGGCGTTGTTGCCGTCGCCGGCCGTCCACTCGCTCAGCCTCACACCCACGCCGGTGCCCTGATACTGGTTGAGGCACGACGACTGTCCCACGCGCTTGATTTCCCAGTTGCCGCCTTCGGCCGAGGTTTCCTGAACGGTCATCCGCACTTTGGCCGCCTCAGCCACCGAGTAATAGAAGTTGTTCTTGAAACCGAGCCAGTTGCCCAGCTTGCTGCGCATGTAAAACCCCTCCTTGGTGCCGATGAACTGCCATTGCTGGGCATCGGCCACAGCACGGTTGGCGGTTATGAGGTCATTGTTCACACCGTTGTCGAGCAACGTGTGCCCTCCTTTTGCAAACTGCACGATGTACCATTTCGGTGCATCGGTGGTGGAGAATTCGGGCAGGACTCCCTGCGCGCTCACCGCAGTCAATGCAAACAAGGCGATTAAGAAAGCGTAAATCTTTTTCATTACCATTGTTTTAGATTCTTGATTAGTAAATTGATATTATGATTATAAGTGATTTCCATCATGAGCGTCACAAGCGGACGCAAGCGATGAGGCGGTTAACGGAAACAGCCGTGTATCTGCCACAAATATAATGAATATTTCCTAATCAAGCCACAACGGAAAAACACATTTTGTGATGTTCCCCTCCGAAAATCCGGACTTTCTCACGAAAGAGCCATTTTAACATTTCTTGCTTTCCGGTGAAAAATGTTGTATCTTTGTAATAGCGGAGCGGGACTTTTAATCGGGAAGTCCCGCTCCGCCTGCGTTTTTGAGGTGCTTTTTATTGTTTTTCAATCGTATTTCCAATGAAAACTCCAAGTATTGCAATTTAATTTCCAAGTATTCGAGTTAAAATTCCAGTACGGACTTTTTCTCCTTCACTACTTTCAACCTATGTTTTAACACTCCGGAGTGTTGCGGAAAGTTAAATATGTTAAAGTCGGACGGATGATTTTGCCCCTACCGGCATTGTTTTTTCAGAACTTCCACATTAAAATGCCGCACCCGCCCTCAAAGGAATCGCTTAAAGAGGGTTAATATCATAAATTCTTCGTATTTTTGCGGCTAAAGAAATCATTAAAATTCTGCAAATATATGATATTGTTTTTTAGAACTCCGCAAAAGAGCGTCATAGCCACGGAAGTGGACCGTCAGCTCTCGGCCGATGAAGTGAAGGAACTCTGCTGGCTCTATGGCGACGCCGTTCTTGAAGAAGGTGAAACGCTGAAAGGCTGGTTCGTAGGTCCGCGCCGCGAAATGATAACTCCCTGGAGCACCAATGCCGTAGAGATTACGCAAAACATGAATCTCCACGGCATTGCGCGTATAGAGGAGTATTTTCCCGTAGCTTCGGCCGACGCGGAACATGACCCGATGCTCCAGCGCATGTATGACGGACTGGACCAAAGCATCTTCACCATCGACATCAAGCCTGCCCCCATCCTCTACATAGAAGACCTCGAGACTTATAACGAGCAGGAAGGACTGGCCCTCTCTCCGGCCGAGATAGAATACCTGCACGGAGTGGAGAAACAACTGGACCGCCAACTCACCGACTCGGAAGTGTTCGGTTTCGCACAGGTCAACTCCGAGCATTGCCGTCACAAGATATTCGGCGGCTCGTTCATCATCGACGGACAGGAAATGCCCTCCTCGCTCTTCGCCATGATCAAGAAGACCACGCAGGAGCACCCGCACAAAATCATCTCGGCCTACAAGGACAACGTGGCCTTTGCCGAAGGCCCGGTGGTGGAACAATTCGCACCGCAGGACCACTCCACAAGCGACTTCTTTGTGGTGAAAGACATAGAGAGCGTCATCTCGCTCAAGGCCGAAACACATAACTTCCCCACCACCGTGGAACCTTTCAACGGTGCATCGACGGGAACAGGCGGCGAAATCCGCGACAGAATGGGCGGCGGCGTAGGCTCATGGCCCATAGCCGGCACGGCTGTCTACATGACGGCTTATCCGCGCCTCGACGGCGGCCGCAGCTGGGAAGACATCCTGCCCGTCCGCCAATGGCTTTACCAGACACCCGAGCAAATACTCATCAAAGCCTCAAACGGCGCCTCTGACTTCGGCAACAAGTTCGGCCAGCCGCTGATCACCGGTTCCGTGCTCACGTTCGAACATCAGGAAAACGGCGAGAAATATGGCTATGACAAAGTGATTATGCTGGCCGGCGGCGTGGGCTACGGCACGAAGCGCGACTGCCTGAAAGGCACACCGAAGAAAGGTAACAAAGTAGTGGTTGTGGGCGGCGACAACTACCGCATCGGACTGGGCGGCGGCTCCGTCAGCTCTGTCGATACGGGCCGTTACTCCAGCGGCATCGAACTGAACGCCGTGCAACGCGCCAACCCCGAAATGCAGAAGCGCGCCAACAACCTGGTACGTGCCCTCTGCGAAGAAGACGTCAACCCCGTAGTCAGCATCCACGACCACGGATCGGCCGGACACGTCAACTGCCTCTCCGAACTGGTGGAGGAATGCGGCGGCCTTATCGACATGACGCAGCTTCCCGTGGGCGACCCCACCCTCTCGGCCAAGGAAATCATTGCCAACGAAAGCCAGGAACGCATGGGCCTGCTCATACAGGAGGAACACCTTGAACACGTCCGCCGCATAGCCGAGCGCGAACGCGCACCGATGTACGTTGTGGGCGAAACAACCGGCGACGCCCACTTCGCCTTCCAGCAAGGCGACGGACAGCGTCCCTTCGACCTCGACGTAGCGCAGATGTTCGGCCATTCGCCCAAAACCGTCATGGTGGACGAAACCGTGGAACGCCGCTACAAGGACGCCCCCTACGATGTAACACAACTGGACACCTACATCAACAATGTGCTGCAACTGGAGGCCGTAGCCTGCAAAGACTGGCTGACGAACAAAGTGGACCGCTCCGTAACCGGAAAGGTGGCCCGCCAGCAGACACAGGGTGAACTTCAGCTCCCGCTTTCCGACTGCGGCGTCGTAGCCCTCGACTACCGCGGCCGAAAGGGTATAGCCACCGCCATCGGACACGCCCCACAGGCCGGACTGGCCGACCCCGCGGCAGGTTCGGTACTCTCCGTGGCCGAAAGTCTTACCAACATCGTCTGGGCTCCTCTGGCCGAAGGCCTCGACAGCGTATCGCTCTCGGCCAACTGGATGTGGCCATGCCGTTCGCAAAAGGGAGAGGACACGCGCCTCTACCGCGGAGTGGAAGCCCTGAGCGACTTCTGCTGCGCCCTTCAGATAAATGTCCCCACAGGCAAAGACTCACTTTCCCTCTCACAACAATACCCCGGCGGCGAAAAGATCATTTCGCCGGGAACGGTAATCGTGTCGGCAGGCGGTGAAGTAAGCGACGTACGCAAAGTAGTGTCGCCCGTTGTTGTCAACGAGCCGGAATCAGCGCTTTACCACATCGACTTCTCATTCGATGATCTGCACCTCGGCGGTTCGGCATTCTCACAAAGCCTCGGCTTCATCGGCTCCGATGTCCCCACGGTAAAGAATCCCGAATACTTCCGCAATGCCTTCAACGCCGTGCAGGAGCTGGTGGAAAAGGAACTCGTCATGGCCGGCCACGACATTTCGGCAGGCGGTCTCATCACGTGTCTTCTGGAGATGTGTTTCGCCAACACCGACGGCGGTTTGGAAATATCCCTCGATGACTTCAAGAACGCCGACCTGGTGAAAGCCCTCTTTGCCGAGAATCCCGGCGTGATTGTACAGGTAAGCGACAAAAACAAGAAAGCCTTTGAGGAAACGCTCGAAGCCGCCGGCATTGCAGCCGTTAAGCTAGGACAGCCGACAGACGAACGCCATATTCTGGTAGAAAAGGACGGTGCCACCTATCAGTTCGGCATTGACTATCTTCGCGACATCTGGTACGAAACATCTTATCTCCTCGACACAAAGCAGAGCATGAACGGACAGGCCAAGTTGCGTTATGAAAACTACAAGCAGCAACCGTTGGAATTCAACCTTCGTCCGGAATTTACCGGTACATTCGCCCAATTCGGCATCAATCCCGACCGCCGCACGCCAAGCGGCATCCGTGCCGCCATCATCCGCGAGAAAGGCACCAACGGCGAGCGCGAGATGGCCTATGCCCTCTACCTTGCCGGCTTCGATGTGAAAGACGTCATGATGACCGACCTTATAGCCGGCCGTGAGACGCTCGACGATGTCAACATGATCGTGTTCTGCGGCGGTTTCTCCAACAGCGACGTCCTCGGTTCAGCCAAGGGATGGGCCGGTGCTTTCCTCTACAACCCCAAGGCCAAAGAAGCCCTCGACCGCTTCTATGCCCGCGAGGATACGCTTTCGCTGGGCGTCTGCAACGGTTGCCAGCTCATGATAGAGTTGAACCTCATCAACCCCGAGCATCAGGAGCGCGCCCGCATGCTTCACAACGACTCCCACAAGTTCGAGAGCGCCTTCGTAGGCGTTACGGTGCCCACCAACCGCAGCGTGATGTTCGGTTCGCTTTCGGGCGATCGTCTCGGCATTTGGGTGGCCCACGGAGAGGGTAAGTTCAGCCTGCCTCTCGCCGAGGACAACTACAACGTCGTATTGAAATACAATCATGAAGCCTATCCGGGCAATCCCAACGGTTCGGACTATGCCGTAGCCGGTATTGCCAGCGCCAACGGCCGCCATCTGGCCATGATGCCCCATTTGGAACGTGCGTTCTACCCCTGGCAGAACGCCTTCTACCCTGCCGGCCGCCGCACCGACGAGGTGACACCATGGATAGAAGCCTTTGTCAATGCCCGGAAATGGGTGGAGGCACACCAATAAGGCGGTTTCTTATTTCATTTTGTCCCTGCAATGTCCGGCATTGCAGGGATTTTTTTGGAATAAATGGAATATGATTTCCAACCTTTCACAGAAATGCCTTACCTGTTGGTATGGCGTTTTTTTCACTTGCCGTCACGCTGAGAAGAGACAGGAGAAGCAAAAAAAAACGCATCTATGTGATAAAAAAACGTACAACAAATAACTTTTTGCTTATTTATTTAATATTTATATGTATCTTTGCAACGATTTCGAATAATAAATTCATAAATTGTAATAAACGGAATTGACAACAACTTAATTTATAAAACAAATGAAAGCCATTGAAGTCATTGAAATGTTGAAACGGCGTTTTCCGGGAGAGCCGGAATACATACAAGCCGTAAGTGAAGTGCTTGAAACCATTGAAGAGGAATACAACCGTCATCCCGAATTTGAATCGGCCAACCTGATAGAACGTCTCTGCATACCTGACAGAATCATGTCGTTCCGCGTAACATGGACCGACGACAAAGGCCGCGTGCAGACCAACATGGGTTACCGAGTGCAGCACTCCAACGCCATCGGCCCCTACAAAGGCGGCATCCGTTTCCACAGTTCCGTAAACCTCGGCATCCTCAAGTTCCTGGCTTTCGAACAGACGTTCAAGAACTCACTCACCACCTTGCCGATGGGCGGTGCGAAGGGCGGCTCCGACTTCTCGCCGCGCGGCAAGTCAAACGCCGAAGTGATGCGCTTTTGCCAGGCTTTTATGACAGAGCTGTGGCGACACATCGGACCTGACACTGACGTGCCGGCCGGCGACATCGGTGTAGGCGGCCGCGAAGTAGGCTACATGTATGGTATGTACAAGAAACTGGCACGCGAGAACACCGGCACCCTCACCGGCAAGGGACTGGCTTTCGGAGGATCGCTTATCCGCCCCGAAGCCACCGGTTACGGCAACGTCTACTTCCTGCTGGAAATGCTCAAAACACGCGGCATCGACATTAAAGGCAAGCGCGTATGTATTTCCGGCTCCGGCAACGTGGCGCAATACACCGCAGAGAAACTCATCGAACTGGGTGCCGTGCCCGTTACCATGTCCGACTCCGACGGCTACATCTACGATCCTGACGGCATTACCCGCGAAAAGCTCGACTACATCATGGAACTGAAAAACCTCTATCGCGGCCGCATCTATGAATATGCCGAGCAATATCCCGGCGTAAAATACGTAGCCGGCGCACGTCCGTGGGCCGAGAAGTGCGACATTGCCATGCCGTCGGCCACACAGAACGAACTGGACGGCGACGATGCGATCCTGCTCCTGCAGAACGGCGTCATTGCCGTGTCAGAAGGCGCCAACATGCCCTCTACGCCGGATGCTGTCGAGGCATTCCTCAAGGCCGGCATCCTTTACGCGCCGGGCAAGGCGGCCAACGCCGGCGGCGTATCGGTGTCGGGACTCGAAATGACCCAGAACTCGCAGCATCTCACGTGGTCGGCCGCAGAAGTGGACCAGCGCCTGCACCACATCATGGAGGACATCCACGCCCAGTGTGTGAAATACGGCACACAACCCGACGGAACGGTAAACTACGTGCGCGGCGCCAACGTAGCAGGCTTCATGAAAGTGGCCAGTGCCATCATGGCGCAGGGCATCGTGTGAGAAAAGCACCTTTCCCGAAAAGGCGCCAACAGCCTGACGGGGCATCGTTTTTCCGCTGGAATACGATTTTAACACTATTTGCTTTCCAGCGGAAAACATCGTATCTTTGTAACAGCCAAGCGGGACTCTCCACACGGAAGTCCCGCTTTTTCAGTGTTTTTCAGCCGGAATTAAACAGAAAACCGGCATATTTCTTCCCGAAATTCCCCGTATTGGAATTTAAATTCCAAGTATTCGAGTTGAAATTCCGATACTGACTTTTTCTTCCACATTACTTACAATCTATGTTTTAACACTCCGAAACGTTACGGAAGGTTAAAAATGTTAAAGTGCCGAATATCGAAAACAGCCTTTCTCCGCCTTTTTTCAAGACAAAACGGGAACGGATGACAACTTAACCGAAAGGAATCGGCAAATTACAGCGGTTTGTACTAACTTTGCCGGACGGACGGCTGCGGCAGGATGCGGAAAGAGCCAGCCGGGGCAGTCCAGCTTCATTCACACCCCACTTGCCATGAAACCATATTTACTCCTTTCTGTCCTTTGGTTCTGCCTGCCGTTACCAGTTGAGGCCCAAAAGAAAACAGCGGCCGAACTGGCCATGGAACGCCAGGGACTGGTAGAGGTGAGAAGTGTAGACCCTACCCTTCATGTCAGCCTGATGTATGGCCGGGCCGACAATTTCACAGGACGTGTGCTCTATACCGACCTGCACCACGCCTATCTTCATCCCGAAGCCGCCCGGGCACTGAAACGCGCACAGACCGAACTGCGGCGCCTGAGGCCCGACCTCAGCCTGAAGGTGTATGATGCCGCCCGCCCCATGTCGGTGCAGCAGAAAATGTACGACGTGGTGCGCGGCACCTCCAAAAGCATCTATGTGAGCAATCCGCGCAACGGCGGAGGCCTCCACAACTACGGTCTTGCCGTTGACGTGACTCTTTGCCACGCGGACACAGGCGACACCCTGACGATGGGGACCGTCATTGACCATCTGGGACCATTGGCCCATGTGAAGACGGAAGCGGGCAATGCCGCGCAAGGGCGCCTGAGCGCCGAAGCTCTGGAAAACCGCCGACTGCTGCGCCGCGTAATGGCAGCGGCAGGCTTCAAGGTGCTCAGCACAGAGTGGTGGCACTTCAATTTCAAGTCGCGGGCTACGGCACGGAAATACTACAAGGTCATCAGATGACGGCCCTCCCCTTTCAATCATTTTGCCAACCTTCCTGAAACATGCACGCTTTTATCAGACAACACCGCGAAGACGACCTCAACACACTGGCTCTGACACTGGCCAACCGGAAAATTCCCGAAGCTCCCTACCTGTTGCAACAGATTGAGGGGTGGCAGCGCCTGCGCGCGAAAGTGCCTTCGTGGACCGAGACAGACGGGCTGGAATATCCGCCGCGCCTTTCGCTTGAGCAATGTTCCGGCGAAACGGCAGCACGCTACAAGGCCGAAACGGTAACCCGTCTGCTGCCCGAGGGCGGAACGATGGCAGACCTTACCGGCGGACTGGGCGTGGACTTCTCTTTCATGGCGCGGCATTTCTCGCGGGCGGTCTACGTGGAACGTCAGGAAGAACTGTGCCGGCTGGCACGGCACAACTTTCCGCTTCTGGGGCTGGAAACGGCCGAGGTCGTCTGTGCCGACGGAGAGGACTACCTCCGACAAATGCCGCCGGCCGACCTGATTTTCATCGACCCTGCGCGCCGTGACGCCGCCGGCCGGAAAACCGTGCTCATCGAGGACTGCACGCCCGACGTCGTATCGCTTCTGCCACTCATCATGGCAAAATGCCGCATAGCCGTTGTGAAACTTTCACCCATGCTCGACATACACCGCGCCATAGCGGCGATAGGACACAGCGTGGCCGAGGTGCACATCGTGGCGGCGGGCGGCGAATGCAAGGAACTGCTGCTCGTTTTGCGCAATGACAACGGCGGAAAGCAGGTCTGCGTAGCCGATGGCAGCTGCCGCTTCAACTACGCTCCGGAGGACGAGCAGACCGCACTGGTGACGTGGGCCGGAGAGGTGGAAACTTATCTCTTCGAACCCGGAGCGGCATTGATGAAAGCAGGGGCGTTCCGCCTCATATCGGAACGTTTCGGACTGAAAAAACTTCATCCCAACAGCCATCTCTACACGGCTGCCACACCGGTAAAAGACTTTCCCGGCCGCACATTCGCCGTAGAAGGGATATATGGTTTTTCAAAAAAGGAACTCCGCGCACTTTGCGCCACCGGCGAGCGTGCCAACATTGCCGTGCGCAACTTCCCCTCCACAGTGGCCGAACTCCGCCGACGCCTCAAGGTGAAGGAAGGCGGTACGGCTCATTGGTTTGCCACAACGCTGGCCGACGGGCGGCGGGTGGTGATTACAGCCAAAAGAGAATCATGAGCCGGCACGATGAGACAGGATTATCAGCCGGAACAGTCACACCCCGCCGAAAGGCCGGCGAATAAGTTCTGAACGTAACATACTTGTTCCTATACGGCCAACCGGTCTGTTCTTATTATAGGAACAGACCGGTTGGCGCAAAAACAACTCATAAAATATTTCTCCGGCACAACTGTTTCCGTTTCTGTACGTAGACTACAGGAACAGAAGACGAGTACCCCACAGGGCTAAACATGCCTCTTGCCTGTCACATCAGAGAACGCAAGAACCAGGCTACGTGGGAGGTGTATTCCTGCGGATAATCGTGGTAAGACATAGCATGAGCGGAACCCGGAGCCACCCATAATGCCTTGGGAGCGGGTTTGGCAGCATAAAGTTCGTTCACCATGGACGTCGGCACATAGGTATCGGCCGAGCCGTGTATGAAAAGCATAGGCAGACGGCAGCGGCTCACCTGCTTCAACGCACTGGCCTCATCGAAACTCCATCCATAGCGCAGGCGGCACAAAGCGGAGGCCAAAGGAATGAGCGGGAAGGAGGGCAGATGGAAACGCTCGGAAATCTCCTTGGTAAACTGGGCCTTGACATCCGTATAGCCGCAGTCTTCGACAAAGGCACGCACATACTGAGGCTGACTGTCGCCTGACAGCATCATTGTTGTGGCGGCTCCCATGGAGATACCATGAACCACCACCGTAGCCGTATCGCCGAAAAGCCGGGGTACGGCACTAACCCAACGCGCCACGTCAAGACGGTCGAGCCACCCCATCTGTATGTGGCTGCCATCGCTCTGACCGGCCCGACGCAAATCAGGCAGGAGTATATTGTAACCCAAATCATGACCATACATGCGCCCGATCATCATCATGCGGACGGCATTGTCGGTATAACCATGCACAATAACGGCCGTCCGGCGGGTGGGGCGGGCGGCGCGCACGTAGTAGGCATGCAGACGGATACCGTCGGGAGCCGTGATGAAGGTGTCGCGCAAAGCCTTGCAATGGCGCAGACTGTCGCTCCAGTTTTTCACATCAGGATATGTCCGATACATGTCCTGCCATGATTGTTCCACATTACGGCCGTCGTGGGAAGGAGTAAGAGCGTAGTTCAACAGGAAGAACGCGCTACCGACGGAAAGCAGCAGCAAAACGGTCAACGCCACAAAGACGTATTTAAGAGAATTGAAATATGAGCGTCTCATGTTTTTGTTTTTTACATATAAGTATCTGAAAATGGACGGTTTTCAATAAATACACAGGAGATTGGCCTTTCTCATAGGACCGACATGGAAGTTTTTTTCTTCGGTTCTTTTAAAATATCCGAGACATTCATTCTGTCAGAGCCTGACAGACACGGTCTTGAAAACGGCGTGCCACGGAACCTTTCAGAATGCCTTGATTCATAATGGCGAAACAGAGAAGATGGCCGTTGACGGCCGTACAGTAGCCAGCCAAGGTGATGACCCCTTCCAGCGTACCGGTCTTGGCCCGTACATTACCATGGGCTGAACCGGAGGTCATGCGGCGACGCAACGTACCGTCACGACCGGCCACAGGCAAAGCCTGCAAGAGTTCCCGATAAATGCCGGCATTGGCATGGGCATGGCGTAAAAGAGCCACAAGCAGGCGCGGGGTCAGATAATTATAGAGCGACAGCCCGCTGCCGTCTGCAATCTGATAGGTGCCGGCATCAATGTCCAGACTGCTGAGCAAATCCTCTATATGATGTACGGCACGTTGGCGGCCGGCATAATGGCGGCCGTCGGAAGCTGCAAGCTGATAAAACAGGGTTTCGGCAAAAAGATTGTCGCTTTGTTTCATCATGTGTGGCAGAACCTGCCGGACGGTGTGCATGCGCTCGGTCAACAATTCGGCACGGCGAGGCACGGTACCATAACACTGGCGCCCTTGCAGGACTATACCTGCGTTTTTCAAAGCTTCAGAAAAATACTTTTCCAAGCCCGGCCGGGCGTTGTAAAGCATGGGCGTGAGCGGCGTGTCGTCATCATCCCAACACCATCCCCAACCTTTAGAGGCCGTGTCCTTGAATGTACGGTCAAACACAAGGTCACCGCTAATATGGGTGATGCCTTGCTCTTTCAACGTTCCAACCAGGAGTTTTACATCGCTATTGCCGATGAGCGGGTCGAAACCGCCACGCAAATAGAGATTACCGTTGAGCAAACTGTCGGCCGGCTTGCCGTCGGTTAGCAACTGGGTACGGTACCGGTAGTCGGGCCCCAATTTCGAGAGCGCAGTCACGGCTGTTACAATCTTTTCGCACGAGGCCGGACGCAACTGCTGGTCTTGGCCACAGCCGAAAACTGGGGTATCTGCCGTAAGGTCATACACATAAAGTCCTAATTGGCTGTGCTTAAAGAGTTCTTCACCCGTTAAGGCATTAAGGCGGCTGACTATGACTGCCTTAGCGGAATCCTGCAAGACAGGCACTATGGCAGAAACATTACTGCCTTTGCCAAGGACACTATTGTTTGGCAAACTATCGGGTGCAACAGTATCGGCCGGTTCTGTTGTATAATGCAGGTTATTGGCAGTCGCTGTCTGTACAGTCGTTGCCAATAGGAGAAGGAACAATGGCAAAGAAAGGATGCGGGACATGGGCAAAAGAATTGAGACGGTGAAAGGCCGGCTTGTTCACACTGCAAAAAAAGAACTTAGGAACTGGGAGCGAAAAGCATCGTCCGGCAGTTCCTAAGTTTTTATGTGGTCTTTACAATGACTTATTTCATCGTTGAGGGAGTAGCCGGTGTGGCAGCAGAGGCGGAAAGGCCGAGTTTGGCCAAGACCTTATTCGTAACGTCTTCGTTGAGGGCGGTGTTTACGAATATGCCGGCATTTTGGGAGGAGGCTTTATCTATTATATAGACGTAGTTGCCTTCTTTTGAAACAGCATTGACAGCATCAATAACCTTCTGGATGATGGGTTGCATTTTCTTGGTCTCTTCATCCTGGAAGTTCTTGGTATTGTCTTCGTAGGCTTGCTGAAGACGCTGTTGCATTTCCTGAATTTCCTGAGCACGGCGCGTGCGGATATTCTCCGGTGTCTTATCGTTGATTTCCGCTTCGTACTTCTCCATCTTCGTCTGGATTTCCTTTTGCATGTTCTGCAACTCCGTTCTGTACTGGTTGTTCAACGATTCAAGTTCGGTTTGTGCTTTCTTCGTTTCGGGCATAGCCTGCATAACGGTGGCATAATCGAAAGTAGCGAACTTCTGAGCTGCAAGGCCCAACGGTGCGATGAAAAGCACCATCAATAGAATTTTCTTAATCATGACTTATTGGTTGATTTGTTATTTTCGTATATTTTCACTTGGCGTACAACGGTTTTTCACTATGAAGACGAGACTTCACTTACCGTTGCAAACAGGGGCAAAGGTAAACAAATTAATTGGAATAGCCTAATTTGGCCAATACCTCGTTGCTGATATCAATGGCGGGGGAGGCAAAAATGATTCCGGCAGATTCAGAGGCACGGTCCAGAATGAGCTGAAATCCCTTTGACTGGGCAATGCCCTTCACCGCGTTATATATTTCATCTTGTATGGGCTCGATGAGCGACACACGCTTTTTATAAAGTTCGCCTTCAGGCCCGAAATACTTTTTCTTGAGTTCGGCCGCTTCTTTTTCCTTATCTACAATGGCCTGCTCGCGTTCTTTTTTTTGTGCCTCACTGAGAAAGACAACTTCATTCTGATAGTTCTTATAGAGAGTTTTGGCCTGATTGTCGAGGGCTTCGACTTCGGCCTGCCATTTCTTTGAAACTTGGTTGAGTTGCTCGCTGGCACGTTCGTAAGCAGGTATGTTGCTCATAATATACTCCATGTCTACGAGGGCAAACTTCTGGGCAGAGGCCGTGATGAAACCGGCACAAGCCACGAGGAGGGAGAAAATGATTTTTCGCATAGTTTTTTTGTTTTTAGGATGATTCAGGCCAGACATGCCAATATGCTTTCTTCGCATCAAAGGTAATGCGCCAGCCTGTCCGATTATTTATATTTTTACCTGAAGACTTAGAATTCCTGTCCTATAATGAAGTGGAATTGTGGACCACCGGCTTTAACACCATTGATATATTTCTGGAAACCATAAGCCCAGTCAATACCCATCAGACCGACCATGGGCAACAGAATGCGCACACCGATACCCGCCGAACGCTTCATATTGAAGGGATTAAAACGTTTGACATCCGACCAGGCATTACCGCCTTCAACAAAAGCCAAGGCATACATGCTGGTTGACGTTTCGAGCATCAGAGGGTAACGCAATTCAAGCGTCATACGACTATAGGCATAAGCGTTCTGCCCGTTATTACCGGCCAAAGAACCGTTGTCATAACCGCGTAAACCGATGGTTTCGGTAGCATATCCGGTGCTATAGCCCGACATCCCGTCACCACCTACATAATAAGTTTCGAAAGGCGATTTCTTATAGCGGTTGTAAGCACCGAGTATGCCGAATTCGGCACGCGTCATGAGCACTGGTGTTTTGAGAGGGGCATTGGAGAGAGCTGTGAACGTACGGAATTTAACTTTCCATTTATGATATTCAATCCAACGGTATTTTTCCTGTGCTTCACGCTGATAATTGGAACTGTTGTAATTGGTTGCCAGATTCTTGTAGTTACGGCCGTCCCAAAGCGAATAAGGCGGCGTAAGCGTAACCGAAGCCAAAAAATCCGAACCCGAACTCGGATAGAAAGGATGGTTGACGGATGAACGATTGACAGAGAGCGAAAGGTTTATATTGTTACAATTACCGTCTGTTATCAGGAAGTATTGCCATGATTTCAGGTTGTAACGCGTATAAGACAGTTCCGCCATGAACATGAAATAGTCATCGGGCCATCGCAGACGCTTGCCAAAGCCCACGGACATACCGAAAAGTTTCACATACTTGTCAGGCTCATAATAATTGCTGTAATCATAATAACTGCTGTTCGTTCCGTAACCGTAAAGATTGTTGTATATACTGTTATAGCTGCTGTAATAGTTGGAATTGATATCGCTTTGTTTGGAATAATAGAGCGAGAAAGAGAACTGCGTCGGGCGCTTGCCACCAAACCACGGGTCAAGGAATGAGAGCGAGTAACTCTGGTAATAGGTACCGTTGCTCTGTCCGCTCAAAGAGAGGGTCTGGCCATCACCCTGAGGAATAAAGCCGGCACGTTTGGAACCGCGTCCGAAAAGGTTTTGGATTGAGAAGTTTGTAAACTTCAATCCGACACGTCCCACAATACCAGTCTGTCCCCAACCTGCAGAAAGTTCTACCTGATCGCCGCCTTTCGTAACAAGCGGATAGGTTATATCTACCGTGCCGTTAGCCTGATCCGGTTTAATATTCTTGAATATTTCGGTTTGCAGATACTCCGGATCAAACTGATTCATATTGGCCAAATCCATAACGGAACGTTTGATAGCCTCCATTGAAAAAAGATCGCCCGGTTTGGTGCGCAATTCGCGACGAATGACATTTTCATAAACACGGTCATTACCGGAAATCCGCACATTATTGAAGGTGGCCTGCTGCTCCTCATTGATACGCATTTCCAAGTCAATGGAGTCACCGTCCACATTGATTTCAACAGGATCAAGATTATAGAAAACGTAACCGTTATTATAATAAAGATTACCTACGGCGTCATCATCCACATAGAGACGCTTTTGAAGGAGTTCCTGATTATAGACATCACCCTTCTTCATCTTCAGCAAATTCTCAAGCACAGAGGAAGGATAGACCGTATTACCAACCCACTCCACATTACGTAAGTAATATTTCGGTCCCTGATGCATATCTATATATATATTAACGTGTGCATCGTCCAAAGTTTGCACACTGTCGTTTTTCAGCAATGCGTCACGATAGCCCCATGAGTTCATCTTATCTATAAGGAAACCTTTGTCTTCATCATATTTCTCAGGCAAGAATTTCTTAGAGCGAAAGATGTTCACCAAACTTTTCTCATGTGTTTTCTTCATCGCACGCTTTAATTTCTTCACATATTGCCGGTCTACGCCTGTGATGAAGATTTTGCTGACTTTTATTTTTTCATTTTTTGTAATATTGATATCTACGAGAACCCGGTTGTTTGCAGTCACATCATCACGGCGTATAATCTCAACGCTGGCATTCTTAAATCCTTTTTGTTCAAAATAATTCTTAATAATGAATTTAGCCCTGTCCACCATATTGGGAGTTATATGGCTACCTACCTGCAGTCCCAATTGCTTTTCAATTTCCTCACGTTCTCCTTTTTTAACGCCGGAATAACTGATACTTGAAATACGCGGTTGCGGCGTCAGATAGATATGCAGATATATTTTTCCTCCTACAATGCTGTCGGCCTCGATGCGTACGTTTGAAAACAATTTCTGCTGCATGTACCGGCGTATGACTTCGCTGATATCCTCTCCCGGCACATCGTAACTTTCGCCTACAATCAGTCCGGAAGCACTCAAAAGTGACTCCTCATCAAAGTCATCTGCACCATCTATGGCCAATCCGCCCAATACATATCGTGTGCGGTCTTGCGTATACGTGATGTTAGGTTTCACCTGCACAGGCACATAGTCTTGTGCCTGTGAGTTTGCAACTGTCAGCGCCAGCAGCGTAAGCAGGATAATTCGGCTGAGATATTTCATTGTTTTTCTGTTCGTTTCTTGGGATTTATGTCGTAGAAGAATCGCAGGAACGATTCTATTTTAGGAATATGTTTGTTCGTTGTTATCGTTTGCCACCTGTTCGCTGGTTTTACCGTAGCGCCGTTCGCGGTGCTGGTATTGCGCCAAGGCTTTCATAAATTCAGTTTCACCGAAATCCGGCCAGAAGGTGTTACAGAAATACAGTTCCGAATAGGCACACTGCCACAATAGGTAGTTACTCAAACGCACTTCACCGCCAGTCCGGATAAGCAAGTCGGGATCAGGCATAAAACTGGTAGAAAGTTCGCGACTGACGGTTTCTTCCGTAATGTTTTCCGGCAACAATGTTCCTTGTGCAACTCTCCGCGCGATTTTTTGCGCCGCCTGCGTCAGTTCCCACCGAGCGGAATAACTCAAAGCTATAACCATTGTCATGCCTGTATTTCCGGCCGTACGCTGTTCCAGCCCCACAATAGCCTCACGCACTTCTTCAGGCAACCGCTGTATATCGCCGATAGTGCGCATTCTCACATTATTCTTCATGAACAGTTCCTCTTCCATAGCCGTGAGTATGAGCGACATCAATGCAGCCACTTCCTCTGGCGGACGGTTCCAGTTCTCTGTTGAAAAAGTGTAAAGAGTCAGGTATTCAATGCCTAGTCCGGAGGCCAGCGTTGTTATTTCCCTGACAGTTTCCACGCCTTGCTGATGCCCCATACTACGATTCAGACCGCGTGCTTTTGCCCACCGTCCGTTTCCGTCCATGATGATGGCTACATGCCTGGGAATATGGATAGCAGCCTTGCCGCTGCCAGAGGTTATATGTTGTTCAGACATCATGTCCTTGAAGTTATTTCTACATCTAATAATATAATACGACCGGTCTTGTTCACTCATCGCGGTTACATGTCGGACACCTGGGCGAAATGTCATAAGTCAGCGTCAGCAGCGTCATACCGTAATGGTCTTTATTTCTGAAACCTGACGATTTAATGCCCAACGGAGCTTCCAGTCCTTCGAGTTTATCGCTTAGTGTCAGATGAAACAACCAGTCCAATCCCAAATTAAGACGTGGCGCTATTTTGTATTTCAATCCTGCGCCAATGGGAACATTCATAGTGAAAACTTTTCCTGCATCTGCATAAGTCAGGCCAAGCCCCATTTGAATATATGGTACGAAACGTTTGTAACCCTGATAGCCTTGCGTGTAGCCATAAGGCAGGAAATTCAGTTCATATACGGCACTCAGATCTACGATTCCGCCGTCGGCCTTGAATTTGAGCTGTTCCATACCCGGCCAATCAGGATCAACCGGAAAGAAGTCCTTCATGCCGGATGTAGCACCGCTTAAACGGGCATACGTCAGGGAAGTCTTTACCGCCATGCGCGGATTAAGGAGAAAACGCACGACAGCACCACCTGAGAAATTGGTATTACCGTACCATACCGAATTGACATCCGTCAGCGAGAAACTCACACCCGCCGCAGCCCCGATCTCACGACGATACTCCACTTCTTCCTGCGCCGTTGCCGCCATTGTCAGCCCCAGTGCCGGAAGCAGCGGAAACAAACAAGCGATAAAACGATGAAGCCGGTTCATGTGAAATATATGTCTGACAGTAGATGTGTATGGATTTCTATATCTAATCGAAAACTGTGGGCGCCTGCTGCCATCCCATGCGGTTATAACGCCCGCGCCACAAATTTCCCGTCATACCATCGGCCACCCAGATGAAATTATCTTTGCTCACGGCAAGAGCCATGTGCGTGGGACCACCCTTAGCAGGAAGTGACAGTTCGCTTTTTTTCCAGGTTCTTCCGTTGTCACGGCTTTCATAAAGCGGAGCGACATGATCCTGAGCCGTCAGTCCGGCCATATAGGTAACACCGTCATACACAAACAGCAACGGTTCTTTAAGAACAGGGCAATTATAAGGCGATCCGCTCATTTCGGGAAGATAATACCACTCATAAATTTCTTCTCCCGCCAAGTCGACAGTACGTCGCCATACCACGGCTTTACCATCAGCACGCTTGCCGGTCACCACAAAGTCTTCAAAAGTATTGTCAGTTCTCGATGTTACAGCCACACCGCATACATCAGTGAGAGGCAGATATTCCGGCTCGTCCGCACCATCGGTCTGCCAAGTCTGCCCACCATCGGCAGAACTCACAAAACTGCCGTCTTTCAGACCCACAAGCAGCGTAGTTCCGCAAACGACAAGTGCATCAGGACGCAACAGGCTACCGGTTGCGTGCCATGTCACCCCATCGGCTGACGCCAGCAGTTCCGTGGATGTAAGAGCATAGAAGTTTTTCCCGTCTTTGGATGCCACGACCGACTGCGGATCAATGGCGGCCGCCAGTTCATATTTTTCCCATGCGGCGGTCGGCGAAGCCAGCACGCCGACTACAACATGTCCGTTTTCCTGTCCGTAGGCCAGCATGGCGCCATCGGCCTTACGATGAACGAGACGCATCGGCGCTGCGCCCAACGATTGCAGCGCCGCGTCGGCGGTCTGCGTAGTCCGCCAGACAAAAGAATCGGCCTCTTCGCGATGAACATTCAATTGCAGCGAATAAATCCGTTTTGACTGACTGTCTGAAGAATATACGGTAATAAAGCGTTCCACCGAACAATCGGTAGAGTCCGTCTTAACAAAAAGGGTATCCTGCCCAGTGGCAATAGAACGGATGGCAGCAATACCCGCCACATTAAATATGGAGAATACCGTGCGTTCCACTTCCGTAGCTGTGGGTAGCGAATCGGTATTATAGATGCGGTTGTTCACCTGGTCTATATGTAGCGGATAGAGCGCTCCGGTAACGGCGGCACGGTAGGTTGTGTCGCGGCCGTCAGGAGTTTTAGCCGTAGTTTCCCTGTAAAGTGTACCCAGGGTTGCGGCTGTCACGATGCAGTCGCCCGATGATGCCACATCATAGGTACTATCCGTATTGCAAGCGTTTGTCAATAAAATGATTAACGCAACGGCTGCCGACAGCAGCGATGATTGTTTTCTCTTCATATTATATAAAAAATAGAAGCTGAAGTCAAAAAGATGTCAATAATTATAAGTGTATACGCTCTGCAAAAATACACATTAATTTCCCAAAACGGAAGCATTGCCCCTTATTTTGCAATTTTTAGGGGTAATAAGCTACTTTATAAGCACTTTTTCACTTTAAGACTTTTAACCTGTCATTACATTGCGGAAGGCGTTTTTCCTAATTTTAAGCATTGAAAAAGGAGATGTCGGTATCCGGATCAGGAGGCGAATACTTGGATTTCAAATTGTGAATGGGAACTTTTTTTCTAAAAAACGCCTTTAAAACTGTTCGTCCGCTTTTGGCAGAACAATGCCAGAAGCGGGACTTCTCTACAAAAGTTTCCGCTTCGCTATTACTAATATAAAACAAGTCCCCAATGCAAGCAAATATTATCAAAACACAGTTACTCCATCCACAACATCACGACAACCTGTGCGATGATGACACGCAAGAACATGGCAAGCGGATACACCGTAGCATAAGCCACCGAGGATTTGTCGCCCGGAAGGGTATCGTTCACATAGTCCAACGCAATCGGATTAGCCATTGCTCCGCAAAGCATGCCCGCCGTTGCGGCAAATGATTTCCGATACCAACGCACAGCTACTATACTCATGACAACAACAGGCAGTATGGTAATGACAGCCCCCAGCCCTATCCATCCGAGAGCGGCGGGCTGCATAACGGTGTCAAGGAAATCCTTTCCGGCGTCCAGTCCCAGACAAGCCAGATACATAGACAGTCCCAACGAGCGCAACATAAGGTTGGCGCTTGTCGTGGTATAGGCCACCATGTGGAATCGCGGTCCGAACGCACCGATGAGTATGCCCATAATGATAGGACCGCCGGCCAGGCCGAGGCGCACCGGCGTATTAAGCCCCACGCTTACGGGCACACACCCCAGAAGAAGTCCCAGAACAATACCGATAAAAATGGTAACCATGTTGGGTTCATCCAGCCGTCTGACGGTATTGCCCAGTTCATCCGCCACACGTTTCAGGCTGTCGGCCTCTCCTATCACGGTGAGCCTGTCGCCCATACGGAGCGTCAGTTCCGGCGTGGCCACCAGCTGTATCCCCGACCGTTGCACGCGGCTCACGTTCACGCCGTAACGGTTGCGGAGATGGAGCGATCCGAGATGTCTGCCGTTGATTTCGGAACGGGTGATGAGAATACGTTCCGACACCAGATGTGAATCCAGAGCGTTCCAGTCGATATTCTCCTTATTCCAGTCCTTCTCGTCACGACGGCCAAAAAACACCGTGAGCCGTTTCAGCGCTCCGGCCGTAGTGATGACCAAAATGCGGTCGTTCTCCTCAAGCAGGGTGTCGGCATTGGGTAAAATAACCTTACCGTCGCGCCAAAGCCGCGAGACTACAAATTTCTTACCTTCACCCAAATCGGCCAAATCGTGCAGGCGCTGATGGAAAACAGCGGGGTTGCAAATGATGAAAGAGGCGATGTAGGCCTCGTCGGCCTTGCCGTCGCTCTCGTTGGAGCGGTCGCGCCGCATGAGCCAGCCGCGCATGATGATGAGCGCAATGATAACTCCCACCATTCCGATGGGATAAGTGACGGCACAACCGAGCGCAGCGGTCGAGCTGGCAGCCGTGTCGCCGAACTGCTTGAACGTCTGCTGCGCCGCACCGAGTGCGGGCGTATTGGTGGTAGCCCCGCAGAGTACCCCCATCATATCGGGCAAGGGCACCCATCCCGCCCATACGGCCGTCAAGGCTATGAGCGTACTGAGTCCCACTACGCCCAACCCCAGCAGATTGAGTTTGCCCCCCCCCTGCCGGAAGGCACTTATAAAGCCGGGGCCGACCTGCAGACCCAGTATATAGACAAAAAGGATGAGACCGAAACTTTCGGCGTAGGCCAGCATTTGGGCATCGAGCCGAAGGCCTAGCGCACCGGCCAGGATGCCGATGAAAAACACGTAGGTTACGCCCAGACTGATGCCACGCACACGCAATTTGCCCAAGGCCAGGCCGGCGGCACATATAAGACTGATAACAATGACGGCCTGTACGGCCGAAGTGGAAAGCAGGGTTTGTTCAAACCAACTATTCATGGCAGAACGCTGTTTGGGTTTAAGATGATGATTATTAGATGTTGAGCTCCGGCGTCCATACCGGCGTGCGTTGAGGCGTGCAAAGGTAATAAGAACTGAGCATCCGCGCCCGATTTCGCCGTATTTTTTTGCATACGAAGCCGTTTTGGCTCTTACGGAATGAGAAGTTAATGATTTTCAGTGCTTGCGCCGATGCAGCAGGTTACGCCAGGCATTTCCCGCCGCAGTTTGGCGCCGCAGCAGATGCCAGGCCGGCAGACAGGCCGGCAGACAGGCCGCGATCCCTCCCGCGAGGCGCACGGACAGATCCGTTTGCGCGGCAGCAGCCAAACCGGCGGTCAGACAGAGCAGCAGGCCGGCAGAGCGGCGGAGAGTAGCGACGCGCAGCCGGAAACCGTAACGACGGGCATAGACGGCCCACAGCATGGCGAGGTTGATCGCTCCTGAAAGCGCCAGTCCCGCGCCGGCGCCGGCCAAGCCGCCCCATCGCGCACCGGCGATTACAGACAAGGCGAAAAGCACATTATAGATCAACTCCATCACCACGAATACCGTGCCGTGGCCCGCCGCCAGCGGCAGATAGGCTATGGGGGTATACAGGGCTTTGAAAAACATGAACCCGACGGCACAGAGGGCCATGGGGACTACGGCCATGAACTCTGCCGTGTAGAGCAGACGCACCAGCAAAGGCAGGGCCAGGGCGAAGAGTATGAGAAAGGGGGCGGCGAAGGCCACCAGCACATCCGTCTGCCGGTTGACCGTGAGATTCATGCGGCGGCGTTCGTGCACAAGCCCGGAAAGACGCGGAAAGTAGTCAGCGTCCATCGACATGAAAAGAATGCGCACGTAACTCACGGTGAGCGTCAGACCTGCAGCGTAGAGCCCCACCGTTTTCAGCCCGCCGCCAGAGTTCATCAGTCCGCTCCTGACAGCCATCTCGGCCCCCGAAGCCATGACGCCGGCCACGACATAAGCCAGCCCTAACCGCAGCAACGGCACTCCCCGGCTCACGAACCGGCGATGCAACGGAGCTATGCGGTAAGGGCATTCGCGGGTGGCGGCGCGCAGGTAAATCAGGAAGGTGGCGGCGGCTACAGCCGTGATGACGGGAATAACGCCGCGCAACCCCAGCCACCAGTAGAGCGGCACGGCAACGAGCAGCGTACAAACAGCGCCTCCCGCCGACGCCTGTGCCAGCCGCCGCAGGCGTCCGCAGCCTTTGAGCACGGCCATCTCTCCGCCGGTGAGCACCGAGAGGGCCACAGCAGGAGCCAGCAGGGCAAAAGCTGCCGTAGCGCCATAGTCGCCCGTGGCGAAGCGGCTCATGAGCGGCGAGACGGCCACTGTGAGCAACGCTCCCAGCGCGGCGGCATAGGCTACCCACGTGCGCAACAGGCAGACACCGTGGCGCACGGCGCGCCAGCGTCCCTCTCCGCAAAGTCCGGCCAGCGTGCGCGCTCCACTCATATACAGACCGAGGTTGGAGGCGTTCGACAGCAGTTCGACCGCACGCGAATAAAGATCGGCCAGCCCCATGCCGACGGCTCCCACCAGCAGCGCCGTGAGTTTGTTGCGCAAAACGGCCATGACGATATAGAGCGCCTGCACGCCGCCGAGCAGTCCGGTGTATTTGAGTATATGGTTATACGAAGCCGTTTTCATGAAAAAAACTGACAGGATGAATGTTTCCGGCAAAAGTACACATTTATTTGGACATTGCCGGCTGTAACCGCCCGATCGGCCGTTTTAACATTTCTTGCTTTCCGCCGGAAAATATCGTATCTTTGTAACAGCGGAGCGGGGCTTTCCAATGGGAAGTCCCGCTTTTTCTGTGTTTTTCAGGCCTTTTTCATGAGAAAAACACCATATTTTTTCAAAAACTCCCCGTATCGGAGTTGAAATTCCAAGTATTCGTGTTAAAAATCCAATAAGGACTTTCAATATTGCTACGCTTACAACCTATATTTTAACATGCCAAAGTGTTGCGAAAAGTTAAATATGTTAAATCGGAACACAGTTCCAACTCCGCCGACCGCCGGCCGCAACGACGCGGAGCCTCGCCCAACAATCGTCAAAAAGAGCGTCATGTCCTGAAAAAATCAAAAAAACAAACCGGTTTGCTTCATTTCCTCAAGCATTTGCACTATCTTTGCATATATCATAAGACAAACATGAAAGAATTCATACAATCGGAAGCCAAAGCGGAAACCGCCATACTGGTGGCCCTCATCACCAAAAACCAGGACGAGCGCAAAACGGCGGAATATCTGGACGAACTGGAATTTCTGGCCGAAACGGCGGGCGCCGTTGCCGTGAAACGCTTCACGCAGCGGCTGGACGGCCCGAGCTCGGTGACCTATCTGGGTAAAGGAAAACTTGAGGAAATACGCCGCTACATCGAAGCCGAAGAAGAGGCCGAGCGTGAAGTGGGCATGGTCATCTTCGACGATGAGCTCTCCGCCAAGCAGTTGCGCAACATCGAGCGCGAACTGAAAGTGAAAATCCTCGACCGCACCAGCCTCATTCTCGACATATTCGCCATGCGCGCGCAAACGGCCAACGCCAAGACACAGGTGGAACTGGCGCAATACCGCTACATGCTGCCGCGCCTGCAACGCCTGTGGACGCACCTCGAACGCCAAGGCGGCGGATCGGGCGGCGGAGGCGGCAAAGGATCGGTGGGGCTGCGCGGACCGGGCGAAACACAGCTTGAAATGGACCGCCGCATTATTCTGGGCCGGATGGCACTGCTCAAGCAACGGCTGGCCGACATTGACCGCCAGAAAACGACACAACGCAAAAACCGCGGCCGCCTGATACGTGTGGCGCTCGTGGGATACACTAACGTGGGCAAGTCCACACTTATCAACCTTCTGGCCAAAAGCGAAGTGTTTGCCGAAAACAAACTCTTTGCCACACTCGACACCACCGTGCGGAAAGTCATCATCGATAACCTGCCGTTCCTGCTGGCCGACACGGTAGGCTTTATCCGAAAGCTGCCCACCGACCTGGTGGACTCCTTCAAGAGCACGCTCGACGAAGTGCGCGAGGCGGACCTGCTGATACACGTCGTGGATGTGTCGCACCCTGACTTTACGGAACAGATTGAGGTGGTGAACAAAACCTTGCTTGACTTGGGCTGTTCGGACAAGCCGCAGCTGCTCGTCTTCAACAAAACGGACGCCTACACCTGGACGGAGAAAGAACCTGACGACCTCACGCCCGCCACGAAAGAGAACATCTCGCTCGAACAGCTCAAAAACACATGGATGGGGCGCATGGGGGAAGACTGCATCTTTATTTCCGCCCGCGAGCGCCTCAACATCGACGCGCTGAAAACGCTCATATACCAGCGTGTGCGCCAACTGCACGTGCAGAAGTATCCTTACAACGACTTCCTCTTTCAGAACTATGATGAAAACGGCGACGCGCTATGAGGCGCACAAGCCATATTGTTCCTCACAAACTCCCCTACTCCTCCCATTATGAAACAACTGCATATCATTACGCCTGTGAAAGATGCCATCGACACGGCTCAGGACACCATACGTGCCGTCGTGTCGTCTGACATCAGCGTACCCCACACCTATACGGTATATGACGATTTCAGCACACCTGAAAACGCACTCCTTCTCAGTCAGGCCGCCTATCTGATGAACTTCAACCTCGTACACCTGGACGAACTGACGGATCATCCCTCGCCCAACTACCTGCTGGTACTTCAGGAAGCACAGCGTAAAGCGTTGGAAGCCGACGCCGGCCTGTGCATCGTGGAAAGCGACGTGACGGTAAGCTCCGACACCCTTCAGCGCCTCTACGACGAAGCCCTCGCACGCCCCGACTGCGGCATAGCGGCGGCCGTAACCGTAGACGAAGCGGGAAAGATCAACTATCCCTACCTCTACGCCAAAGGACGCGAGAACCAGGTCATAGACAACCGCAAGCACCAGAGTTTCTGCTGCTCGCTGCTTACGCCGGAACTCCTGCGGCGATGCGACTTCACACAACTCAACCCCGGCAAAGACTGGTTTGACGTCACCATATCCCACGAATCTCTTTCATGCGGACTGAAAAACTATCTTTTCACCAATCTGCCAGTCATTCACCGTCCGCACCAAAGCCGGCCCTGGAAACAGTTGAAGTATAAAAACCCTCTCAAATACTACTGGCAGAAATTTACCCGCGGAAAAGACAAAATCTGAACCGCCGCCCGCCAATGACAACACGGAAGGCCCATGCCTTTTATCCACTCCTCCGAACACATGGTTAAGGAATATGACTATCTCATAGTAGGAGCCGGCCTCTTCGGTGCGGTTTTTGCCCACGAAGCCCGACAGGCCGGCAGGCGCTGCCTCGTTGTGGACCGGCGGAACACAGCGGGAGGCAACCTCTACTGCCGTAACGTTGAAGGAATAGCCGTACATGAATACGGCGCACATATATTCCACACCGACAACGAACAGGTGTGGCAATACGTCAACCGCCAGGTTTCTTTCAACCGTTTCACCAACTCGCCCCTGGCCGCTTACGGCGGACGCCTCTACAACCTGCCTTTCAACATGAACACGTTCTACCAGTTGTGGGGAACAAAAACACCGGAAGAGGCACGCGCCAAAATTGAAGCACAACGAAGGGAGTTTGACAACATCACACAGCCGGAAAACCTTGAGGAACAAGCCTTGAAACTATGCGGCCGCGACATCTACGAACGCCTCATCAAAGGCTACACCGAAAAACAATGGGGACGACCGGCCAAAGAACTGCCAGCCTTCATCATACGCCGCGTACCACTGCGATTCACGTTTGACAACAACTATTTCAACGACCGGTATCAGG
>NZ_BEWW01000292.1 GCF_002933955.1 Prevotella sp. MGM2 | reverse complement strand
TAACATTTCAGCTCTCGAATTTTAACAAATGCACCGGAATTTCGGCTTGACCCGGTTAATGGTAGAAAAAATCTTTCAGATGAAGAGTCATTAGGAATATTCCAAAGGGTAAAATTGTAAAGACTGGCAAAAGTCCGTAGAAAATCAAGAGTTTCTTCCTTGGGAGAAGGATTATTTTCAGAAGTAAAAAACGGCATAGGCGGTAATTTTTTGAAGATGTTTTTATTATGATAAACGTGCCGGATGCTGTTTTAGTGTGTGCGGATGCGATATTTGTTGGGAAACGTTTTTGTCTGAGTTTTCATTGTGACGAAATAACAATGTTTTAATTAGTGTATGGATCTAGTTGTTGTTTGTTAGCCATGCGACGCATGTTGAGAATGGCATATCGCATACGTCCGAGTGCGGTATTGATACTGATACCTTTTAGAGCGGCTATTTCTTTGAAACTTAGATCTTGGTATATGCGCATGTGTACAATTTCTCGCTGGTTTTCAGGTAAAAAATCAATTAGATGGCAAATGTCACTGAAGTTCTGTTCATCTATAATTTTATTTTCTCTGCTACTTTCCGTCAGATGATTTAAGTCGAAAGGTGAGAGATTCACTTCATCGCTTGAAATCGTGTTTTCATTTTTGGTTAAACGAAATTGGTCGATGATAAGATTGTGGGCAATGCGTGTAAGCCATGCGTAGAATTTACCACTTTCTTTGTAGCGGCCTTGTTGTATGGTTACGATTGCCTTTACAAATGTTTCCTGAAAAATATCATTTGCTATGTCCGTATTGCGGATGGTGTAATAAATATAAGAATAAAGCCTGTCCTTGTAACGCTCAAGTAAAGTATTAAAAGCTTCGTTGACACCTATAGCGTAAAGCGTCACCAACTGTTCATCGGTACGATTTCTTAAATTATCCATTACTTCTGTTTATATTGATTCGGAGTAATGTTTTTCGATAGGCTGAATTTTATAAGTTATAATTGCAAAAGTATAGATTATTTTTGTGATCGCCAAATAAAATGTCATAATTTGAATTGGTTTATAACAAATTCGGAGAAAGAAATGGCCTTAAGGGAATTTAATGAGAAATCAGAATATAGAGAATGGATATTTATTGTTATTTTTGCGCATTATTAACCTTACCTATAGATGTTATGTTCTTATATACCGATTTTTCAACCTTCTTGAAGAAATATTTCGAATTTAAGGTACAGAAACTTTCGGTGAATGCCGGTTTTTCTTGTCCTAACAGAAACGGGTATATAGGTTATGGCGGATGTACTTATTGTAACAATCAAAGTTTTAATCCTGATTATTGTACCGGTAATCGAAGTGTTAAAGAACAGTTGGAAGATGGCAAAATGTTCTTTTCCAGGAAATATCCTGAAATGAAATATTTAGCTTATTTTCAGGCTTATACCAATACCTATGAAAAAATAGAGATATTGAAGAGGCTCTATGAAGAAGCTCTGGCTGTTGAGAATGTTGTGGGGTTGGTAATAGGTACACGTCCCGATTGTGTTAGTGAAGATTTGCTAGGCTATTTGAGCGAGCTTGGGCGTCACACGTTTGTTCTTCTGGAGTATGGTGTAGAGACAACAGATGATGCTTTATTGGAACGGATTAATCGTGGTCATACTTTTGATTGTGCGGCTAAGGCTATATGTCTTACCGCTCGGTATGGTTTGCATGTTGGAGCTCATTTAATTTTAGGATTGCCCGGACAGGCGGCAGAGCAGATGGTGGAACAAGCTGATATTTTGTCTGATCTTCCTTTGGAAACATTGAAACTGCATCAATTACAGTTGGTTAGAGGTACAGTGATGGCGAGGGAGTATGAAAGATATCCATCGGATTTTAATTTTTTATCTGTAGATGAATATGCAGATCTTGTTATTGGTTTTTTAGAACGTTTACGTCCGGATATAGTAGTGGAGCGTTTTACTTCGCAAACTCCTAAAGAATTACTTATAGCTCCTGATTGGGGCCTAAAAAACTATGAATTTGTAGCATTGATTCAAAGAAGATTGAAAGAGCGTTGTACGTATCAAGGTCGTTTGTGGAAGGGAAGAATGGATTGACTGTTTTTTTCTTTTGTGTTGATTTCCTTGCGTTTTATCTGTGAAGCTAATTTTATATTGACATACATGAATATGAATTCCCATTTTAATATATTTGTAGCAAATCCGACACTATCCTTTGCTGACCAGTTGCAAGATTTGAGGAATAGTGTACAATTATGGTTCGGCAGTTATAATTGTTCTCCGTCCAATTTATTGTTTTCACGGGTATATTTGACAGATTCGGCTAATCAACTTTCATTTTTTCTCTCTCATTCATTGTTTTCTGATTGTTTATCTTTTGGAGCTATATCGTATGTGGAGCAGCCGTTGATAGGAGGAGCGAAAGTGGCTGTTCAGGCATGGATAGTGGATGCTGGAAGTATCCTTAAAAAGGGAACTCCTGAAAAAATGGAAATAAAGATAGGGGACAGTGTGATATTTTTCTTTCAGTCGGTGCGGTTCAAAGAATTGGAAGTTGATGGTAAAAATGCGTGTGTTCAAACAGAAATGGCTTTTCAACGTCATATTGATTGGTTGGAAGAAAATGGATTGAGACTTAAGAATAATTGCCATCGTACATGGTTGTATGTGCGTGATGTTGATAGAAATTATGCTGATGTCGTAAGAGGACGTAATAATGTTTTTGAAAATGAAGGATTGACCAAGGATACTCATTTTATTGCATCAACGGGTATTGGTGGGGCTTCTGAGGATTGTCATGCTTTAGTTGGTGTGGATTTCTTCTCGGTGGATGGTATATCTTCTGATTGCATTAGATATTTGCAAGCTCTTGATTTTTTGAATCCTACATCAGAATATGGAGTTGCTTTTGAGCGTGGAACAGCTTTAGATTTACCTTTTGGGCACTTCCGTTTCATATCTGGGACGGCCAGTATTGATAAGTATGGGATTTGTTTGTATAGAGGTGATATACAAGCACAGACTGAACGTATGTTCCTGAATGTTTCCAAGTTATTGGAGGCTGATGGTAGTACATTGTCAGATATAGCTTATATGGTTGTGTATTTACGGGATATTGCCGATTATATGTGGGTAAAAAAATATCTTTCTCTGCATTTTCCAGACGTACCATCTTTGCTTGTGGAAGCACGTGTTTGTCGTCCAGAATGGTTGATAGAGGTAGAATGTATAGCCGTAACCCATAATGAGGAATAAAATGACTTTATGTTGTTTTTTATCCTAAAACTAATTGTTTAATGTGTTTTATTTGTTAAAAAAGTTTTTTATTGTTTTAAAAGTTGCCCTGTGTTGTTTCTTAAAAATATTTAATATTTGTAGTTTTGTGGTTATGAATTAGGTTATTGATGGTCAAAAAGGTTTAAATTTGTGCCACTTAGTCTGTTTTTGTTTCAAGACGATTAATAAAAAATAAGGAATAAATATAAATTGAATGCGTATGAAAAACCGTATTACGACGATGAAGGCCTCGTTTTTTGGTGCGTTGTGCCTGCTTTCCAGCTGCGGTCTGACGTATTCCTGCTCTGATGACTACGACCTGGACGAGACTCTTCCAGGTTTTTTGGGCGGGAGTATTTACGACGAGTTGAAGGCCCGTGACTTCAAGACGGTGGTCAAGTTGGTTGACGACCTTGAGTATTCTGACGTTCTGTCCCGTACAGGCAGCAAGACGTTGTTTGTGGCGCCCGACAGCGCCTATGCCCGTTTTTTCGCCACGACGGACTGGGTTGACGCCTCTGGCTCTCCTGTCCGCAGCTACGAGCAGCTGACCCTCTCCCAGAAGCGTATCCTTCTTTACAACGTTCTTCTGAACAATGCCGACGTTCTGGAGATGCTTCCCTATTCCGCCGGCGGTGGCAGCCTGACGATGCGCCGCAACACCGCCGCGTCCTCTTTGGACAGTGTCAAGTATTGGCAGTGGAACGAGCTTCCCAACAACCTGAACGAGCCTTCCGAGGACGATGCCACCGGCGGTGACATCCGTTTCTGGGACGCCTATACGAACCAGGGCCGCGGTGGCATTTACATGGCCCTTGATGCGACGGCCCCGATGATGCTGCATTTCATTGAGGACCAGATGAAGGAGAAGGACATCACTCATGACGATGTGAGCTTCATCCTTGGCCTTCGCGGCGACGACGCCTGGCTCAACGGCAGTGCTGGCGGTAAGCGTACCTATATATATGACGCGCGCGTGATAGAGCAGGACGTGACCTGTCTGAACGGTTACTTCAATGTTCTGGACAAGGTTGTCGTGACTCCCTCCAACATGGCCGAGGTGATCCGTACGAACGGCTCAACGAACCTTTTCAGCCAGATGCTAGACCGTTTCAGCGCCCCTTATTACAATGCGAGCCTGACAGAGCAGTACAAGGCGCTTTATGACATCGGCAATGACTCTGTCTTTGAGAAGCGCTACATCTCTTCCCGGTCTCACGGCGGTGCCATCAGCGAGCGTCCTGACCGTAAGGACCTTGGCAGTTTCCCGCTTCTTTCCTTCGACCCGGGCTGGAACGAGTACTCCGGCAGCAACTCCCTTCCCAAGGAGCAGGACATGGCGGCCATGTTCGTTCCCAGCGACGCGGCCATGGAGGAGTATTTCCTCAACGGCGGCGGCCGCGTTCTTATCGAGCGCTTTGCCAAGCAGACTCCGGTGACCCGCGAGAACCTGTCTTACAACCTTTATCAGATACCCCTTAATATCGTCCAGGCTCTGATCAACAACCTGATGAAGGACTCTTTCCTTGAGTCTGTTCCGAGCAAGTATCTGACGATCATGAATGACGCCCAGGACCAGATGTTCCCGGCCACCGATCCCAACTATTCTTCTCTTGAGCAGTACAAGGAGAGCTTTGAGCGGTGTCTTTTCGCCAACAACGGTGTCGTTTATGTGATGAACCGCGTGATGACCCCCGCCGACTACGCCTCAGTCATCGCTCCTGTGCTTTACAGCCGCGGTACCCAGATTGTCAACGCTGTCCTTCGTGCGGATGACAACTTCATTCAGGAGAATTATAACAGCGCCCCTCTTCAGAAGTACTATTCGACTTATCTGAAGGCCATGCAGTCTCATTTCTCCCTCTTTGTGCCTACTGACGAGAGTCTGGGTTTTTACGGTCTTGTAGACCCGATGTCCCTTGCCCGTAACGCCGCTTCCGCAAGCCAGTACAAGTATTGGCGCTTCACTTATGACAATTCCACGAACGCCGTTTTCCCCATCAAGTCCCAGGCCTACCGTTTCTACTATGACCGCGCTCCCAGCGACGGTGACCGTGCCCTGACAGGTGCCGCCAACGTTTCCAATCCCGGTGACAAGGGTTCTCTGAATTCCGGCGCCGGTTTGGTCAAGCGCCAGTTGCTGACGGATATGGTTGACCATCACATCATCGTCCACGAGACCGGTAGCGGTGACCAGGAGGACATGCAGGGGCGCCGCCGCTATTATCTGTCCCGTAGCGGTGCTCCCGTCTACCTGCGCGAGCGCGGAGATGCCAATGCTGGTTTCGCCGGTATGGTGGTTGACGGCGGTTTCCAGCTTCAGATGCGTGGCGATGCCGGTAAGTACCCTGACAACCAGCCGGTCTGCACGGTTACGGAGAGCTATAACCAGACAGCCGAGCTGAACGGTTACGGTAACGGTTTCACTTTCCTCCTTGACCGTCCTATGCAGGCTACTACGAAGTCCGTTTATAATATCCTGTCCAATGACCAGGATCACTATGGCGAGTTCTACAAGCTTTGCGAGACAAACTTCTCCGAGGACGACCTTCGTCTGGTCGGTCTGATCGGTGAAGACGTGACCTCCCGCGAGGAGATAGCAAGCGAGGTTAACAAATACCGTATTTTCACGAACGAGGGTGTCAATCCCACCCAGGGTGAATCTCTGGTCCGTTTCTTCAACAATTACCGTTATACCATCTATGCCCCGACCAACGATGCGGTCCTTGCCGCTTTTGACAAAGGTCTTAAGAGCCAGGAGGATATTACCGGTTTCATCGCGGAGAATCTGGACGAGGAGAGTGGTACCCTTCCTGAGGCGGCCCAGGCCCAGGCCCGTGCCATGATTACGATGCTGGTCAACTTCGTGAAGTATCATTTCCAGGACCAGTCCTTCTTTGTTGATGATATCGACAACGGCGGCGGTGTGGACTACCAGACTTCCTGTATAGACAATGAGGACAATGTTTACCTTTCCATCAACATGAGGCAGGAACCGGGCAAGATTACCCTGACCGACCGTGCTGGCCGTACCGTTTCCGTTCAGGCTCCTTATAATGTGCTTGCCCGCGACGCCAACTTCAACGCTCCCGTCCAGGGTGTTGCCACGGCCATCAACAGTTCCTCCTATGTCTCCATTCATCAGATAGAGGATGTCCTCAACTTCACGTCTCTGGAGAACGGCCGTTATGACAGCGCGTGGTCGACTCCTTCGGCCGCTCTCAAATTCGTGACGAAGTACAGAATCAGAAAATAAATCATAATATCATGAACCGCATAAAATATTTATTGACACTAGCCTTGTGTTTCTGTTGCTCCGTCGCTTTTGCTCAGAAACGCATTACGGGCCATGTCTGGAGTTCTTCGGACAACGGTCCCGTGGTGATGGCCAATGTTGCTGAGATCGACAAGTCCAACCGTGCTATATCCGCCACGCAGACCGATGCCAACGGTAACTTCTCCCTTGCCATCAAGAATCCCAACAACACGCTTCAGATTTCCTATATCGGCTATAAGACCGAGCGCATCTCTCCGATCGGCAGCCGTACGAACTTCCGTGTGGAACTCCACGACAAGAACACGATAGCCGGAGCGGAGGTCGTTGTTACGCGCAAGACCCAGTCCAATGGCCTTGTTATTCCCGAGCGTGAGATCTCCGTGGCCAAGCAGACCCTGAACATGGACCAGATGGAAGGTCTTTCCTTCGAGACCGCCGGCGAGGCCCTTCAGGGACAGATTGCCGGTCTTGACATTGTAGCCAATTCCGGAAACCTGGGTGCCGGTACGAGCATGCGCCTCCGTGGTGTGACCTCCATCAACGGTAATCAGGAGCCCCTTATTGTGGTCAACGGCCAGATACTGGAGGACTACGATTCGGAGGATTTCGACGCCAATGACATGAATGAGGAAAAGTTCGCCACCCTTCTTCAGGTTAATCCCGAGGACATCCAGACGATCAACGTGTTGAAGGATGCCGCCGCCACCGCCATCTGGGGTGCCCGCGGCTCTAACGGTGTCATCGAGATTACGACCCGCCGTGGTGCCCGCGGCAAGACCCGCGTCAACTTCAGCTACCGCTTTTCCGGCGCCTGGCAGCCCGAAGGCATGAACATGCTCAACGGTGACCAGTACAAGATGATGCTCCAGCAGGCTTACCACAATCCCAATCCCCAGGCCGGCAATCCCGCCGACGCCATAGTGGAGTTGCAGGACCTTCCCACTTATACGGCTTACCGCTATAATTATAATAAGAACACGGACTGGATAGACGAGGTGACCCAGTTTGGCCAGACGCACAACTATGGTATCGCCATCTCTGGCGGTGGCGACAAGGCCACGTTCCGCGTATCGGGAAGCTATGACCATGAGACCGGTACCGTCATCAAGCAGACTCTTGACCGCTTTTCTTCCCGTCTGGCCCTTGACTATTATGTGTCCGACCGTATCAAGTTCTCCTCTGATTTCTCTCTGACCTATACCAAGCAGAACAAGAACATCGATGACGGTCTGATGGGTCGCGCTTATCAGGCCATGCCCAATATGGCCGTTACCCGATGGGAGTATGACCGCCAGAACGGGCGTTATTTCGATACCGGTGACTATTATCAGATGCCTCAGGCCGCCGCAGCTGCCGGCATGGTAAGCAATAACAGCAACAAGTCTTCCTATTATCTGAGCGACATGGTCTCCAACGGCAATCCGGTGGCCATAGCCAATCTTTCCTGGCGCCGCTGGTCCACCTACACCATCACTCCCCAGTTCAAGCTGGAGTATAAGCTGCTTGGCAAGGACGATGATGAGACCCATCTTGACTATACCGGTGAGGTCTATATGAACGCCTATACCGAGACGAAGAATTCCTACCGTCCTTCTTCCTTGAGCCCCGGTTCCTGGTCCGACGGTATCAATACCACTTCCAATGACGAGTTCAAGAGCCTGGCTTTCAATACCCGTCATCAGTTGGTGTTCAAGCCCTATTTTGTTAATCCTGACCACTCCCTGCAGGTTCTGGCTCGCTTAGAGGTGGGTTCCCAGAACTCCACCCGTCAGTCCTTGTCTTCCTCGGGTATCGGCGGCGGCATTACGGACCCGACAGTGCCCGGCTATCTTACCGGTGCCTCCACTTCGACCGGTAAGGGACATACCATGAGCGGTATCGGTTCCTTCCACTATTCTTTCGGTTCCAAGTATTCGTTAGACTTCACTTTGCGCGCCGACGGCAGCACCAAGTTCGGTTCCGGCAACAAGTGGGGTTTCTTCCCCGGTGTGTCCGGACGCTGGAATATCAGCGACGAAGCCTTCTTCAAGCCTTTGAAGAAAGTGGTGAGCATGCTCGCCTTCCGTCCGGGCTGGGGTGTTACCGGTAACTGCAGTTTTGGAGAAGGCCTGATTTACAACCAGTATTCCGCTTTTGACTCCTATAACGGGGTAGCGGCCATCCGTCCTTCCAACCTCCGTCTTACGCAGATCCAGTGGGAGAAGACCAAATCCTGGAACATGGGTTTCAACCTTCACCTTTTCGAGGATCTGCTCCAGTTCGACCTGAATGTCTATAAGAAGAAGACGACAGACCTTCTTAATTATAACGTGCGCATACCTTCCACGACCGGTTTCTCCACGCTTTCCGCCGCCAATGTCGGTTCCATGGAGAATGAGGGTTGGGAACTTTACATCAATACCGGCAAGCTTTTCGAGGTCGGCAAGTTCTCCACGGTTCTCCGATTCAATATCGCCCAGAACATCAACACCATCACTTCCATGGATGCTTCCGTCCTTGCAAGCAACAATAAGGACTTTGATTATGCCAATGGCAACGAGAGTGTGATGCAGCGTGTCCAGATCGGCCATGCGCTCGGCGGCATTTACGGTTTCCGCTATAAGGGTGTTTATGCCTATGACTACAAGCATAACGGCTACTTCCTTAACCAGAGCGACAATGAGTACTATCTTCCCGAGCCCGATGCCAACGGCAATATGTACAATACAGCCAAGGCAACCGGCAAGACCGCTCCGATTGTGCGCGACGCCCAGGGTAACGTTGTTTATGACAAGAACGGCAATCCTCTCCAGATGGTTTACAACTACGGTGGTGTGAACTATAAGTTTGAGGGTGGTGACGTTATTTATGAGGACATCAACCATGACGGTCAGATAGACGAGCTTGACATCGTCTACCTCGGCGGTTCCAACCCCAAGGTGAACGGCGGTTTCGGTGTTGATTTCAATTTCGGCCAGTGGACTTTGAAGACCAACTTCAATTTCCGTATCGGCAACAAGATCATCAACCTTGCCCGTATGTATGCCGAAGACATGCGTACCAACAAGAACCAGAGCGCCGCTGTCAACCACCGTTGGAGAACCAACGGCCAGGTGACTGAAATTCCCCGTGCCATGAGTACTAAGGTTGCCAACGGCAATACTTATAATGCCCTGATCAGCGACCGTTATGTCGAACCCGGTGATTATCTCCGCTTCCAGTACTTCCAGATAGGCTATAATTTCAAGGCCGACAAACTTAAGAAGTATGGTCTCAGTTCTCTGCGTCTCGCCGCTTCCGGCAACAACCTTATTTTCTGGTCTAAGTACAAAGGCGTGGATCCCGACCACAGTTCCTCCGGTTTCTCCCCCTGTACCGACAGTTCGCAAACTCCGCGTTCCCGTTCGTTCACAGTTAGTTTGAATGTGGGATTCTAATATCATCGAAGCAATGAAAACGACAAAATACCTAAATACAATGCTGGCAGCCGCAGGCTTTTGCGTGAGTCTGGGCCTGGCCTCTTGCGAAGATTATCTGACGGTATTGCCTACCGACAAGATTACGGAGCAGGATTTTTGGAAAGACAAGAACGACCTTAATAATGTCCGCGCCTCTGCCTATCGCCAGTTTGCGACCCAGGCTGTGACCGACCGTATTGTACAGTGGGGCGAGCTCCGCAGCGACAATCTTACGCTCAACGACATGTCCCGCACCAATATCCAGAATCTCCAGCAGGGCATCCTGATGCCGACCGAAGGCATGTTCGACTGGTCCGCTTTCTATACAGGCATCAACTACTGTAACTTGGTACTGGAGAAAGGCGATATAATGACCGAGCCCGGTAAGGAGGTCGATCCGAGTTTCCGCCGCAATGACTGGAATACGATCAAGGCGGAAATGACGGTTCTTCGCGCTCTTTATTATTTCTATCTGGTGCGCGCTTACCGTGATGTCCCCTTCGAGCAGGAAAGCATCAATACCGATGAGCAGGCCCGTAACCGCCACCTTCCGGCCACGTTGGGTGTCAATCTTCTGGGCACCCTGATAGGTCAGATCGAAGACCTGAATGCCCAGAGCATATTCCCTGCAGTGGATTATGGTAATACCCAGGACAACTGCGGGCGCATAACAAAGCGTACGATGTATGCCATTTTGGCGGATATGAACTTGTGGCGCGGCTGTATGCTTCTGAAATCCGAGGAAAAAGGAGATATTGTTCTTGGTGAGGAGGGCGACACGCTGTCATCCGCCGAATGTAATGCCCTGAGCAACGCCTGCTTCCAGAAGACAATGGATTATTCCCGCATTGTGCTGGATGAGTTCCAGGCCGATTATGACGAATTCCTGGAGAAGAATCCCAATTCCTCCATGTCCCAGAATAAGGACAAGCGTTATCCCTATCTGAACCGTTTCTTGTTTTCGGGCGACCGTAATGTCAGCGATGTGGTTTATTCCAGCATTTGGGGGACAGGTTATTCTGACGAATGTATATTCCAGTTGAACTATAACGGCGTTGATCTTGTGAACGGTACGCCGGGAACTTTCTACAGTTATGTGGAGAATAATAACCTGAAGACGGGTCAGATGGTCGGTTCCAGTTTCCTGATGGCTCCTTCCGAGAATGATGCGGATCCCGCCACCGGTTTCGGCCGTGCGGATATCCGTCTTCCCGAGACCTTTAATTGGTCTCGTATCAGCTCCAATCCTCCGGTATTCCATAAAGGGTTGGCTTCCAGTATCGTGATTGATGATATGAAGGAAATGTCCGAAGGCTGTTCGGCTTCCTGGCGTTCCCAGAAGTCAATGCCGTGGCCCCTTTACCGTTTGTCAGACATCATGCTGATCCGTGCCGAAGCCATCGCTCGTCTCAATCCTAATGCAGCAGCAGCTGCCGGCAATGTTGTCAATGAGGGCTTCCTTCTGGTCAACACCTTGTTTGAACGTAATAACCCCAAGTTGACGGGTACCGGCGGTGGTGACGAGGATTATGTGAGCACCCGTCTGGATGACAATTACGCTTACAACGGCACCGCCAAGAAAGGTTCGGATCTTCTGACGCTTGTTTACCAGGAACGTCAGCGTGAGTTTATCGGTGAGGGCAAGCGCTGGTTCGACATCGTCCGTCAGGTGGAAGCCAGCAACGACACCAAGTCAACCCTTTCGGATTTCATTTCTCTTTCCACCTCTGTCCGTAACCGTCTCCGTCTGCTTTATGCGATGTACCTGCCCATTTATAATGAGGAAATGAAGGTCAACGGTGTTGGCAATGGCGGCAAACTGATTCAAAATCCGGTATGGGACCGTTATACCCCGAATAAATAAAAGTCTTCAGTCATGAGAAAAATATTATTCGAAAAGAGAAAAGTCTCGCGTTTCTTTTCCTCTTTATTGGTGCCTTGTTTCCTTTTCGCCCTAGGCGGTTGTAAGGAGACCATCGATGAGGGCAATTTTGCCATTAAGACAGAACAGACGGTGACGGATTATCTGGCTGGCACTCCGGATCGCTTTTCCGATATCAAGTCGATTTTCGACCGTGTCCGTCTCGGCCGTTCCTCTGAGGCTTCTTCTCTTACCAGCGTGCTCTCCGCCCGAGGCAACTATACGGTGTTTGCCCCCAACAATGCCGCCGTTCGGAATCATATCAAGAGTCTTGGTGTGAATACCCCGGATGAGCTGAGCTATGAGCAGGCTGAGCTGATTGCCAAGAGTTGTATCATCGACAACGGCGAGTTGAGTGCTTACGAAGAAGCAGTATTCCCCTCTCCGTCCGGTTCTTTTCCCGAGGCCAACCTGAACGACCGTATCCTGTCCTGCAGTCAGGATACGGCAGCCTCCGGTGAGATGTATTATGTCATCAATGGCGGTTCCAGAGTATTGAAGACCAATATAGAGGTCTCCAACGGTATGATTCATGAGGTTGATTCCGTTATAGCGCCTTCTTCCGACAATCTTTACGAACGTATTGCCGCCGCCGGCAATATGCAGGTTTTCGCCCATTTGCTGGAGCAGACCTCCTGGGCCGATTCCCTTGCCGTGTCTTATCTGGACCAGGTTTATGAGGAAGAGGAACGTGACGCGGTTTTTGTGCCCAGTGTGGGGACTTCCATCGACGGCCAGAAGTTCAATGTTCCGCAGCACCGTTATATCGGTTTTACGGCTTTTGTAGAGCCGGATGACGTGTTTGCATCGGAGTGGGGCATTACCCTGTCGAAAGATGCCGATGGCCACGTCACGAACTGGAATGATGTCATGGCTCAGATTCGCCAAAAGTGCGAGTCCGCCTATGGCACGGCTGCTTCTGACAATCTGAAAGACCCCGACAATGCCGTCAACCGTTTTGTGGCCTATCACCTTTTGTACGGCCGTCTGGCCTATGACCGTTTTGTCAGTCATTACAATGAGTTCCATTATGATTATGGTGCTGACCGTGCGCGTCCCCAGACCATAAACTATCCTACCAATGTGTGGGATTATTACACGACTCTTGGTAAGTATCGCGGTCTGATAAAAGTGACCCAGATAGGCACCAACAGTGTGGATCCCGATGCCTTGAACAATCCGATTTACCTTAACCGCAAATCCGTTTATGACAACAAGCGTGAGGGTGATTATAGAGAGATCGGCATCGAAAATCCGGGCCTTCTTGTGTCTCCTTTGAACGGCGTTTATGACAACAACTCCCTTAACGGCTTCTATTTCCCCATCAACAAGATACTGCTCTATGATGACGCCATGCGCACCCAGCTGGCCGGTGAGCGTATCCGTATGGACGTGACGACCATGTTGCCCGAACTGTTGTCCAACAATACCCGTGCCACGGAATTCGCCATGTTTCCCAAGGGCTATTGCGGCAACATCCTCAACCAGTCAGCCGGTACCATCTTCCTTTACCTCCATGCCGGTGTCGACCCCAAGGGCGGCGGCGCCTGGCGCGACTATCAGGGTGATGAGTTGATGTTCTTGGGACTTTATGACTTTACGCTGCGTCTGCCTCCTTTCCCCAAGGACGGCACCTATGAGCTCCGCATCGGGCTTTCCAACAACAACCAGCGCGGTATGGCCCAGATGTATTTTGGTGACGATCCCCATCGTCTGCAGCCTACCGGTCTTCCCGTGGACATGCGTCAGGGCGCCGGTTCCATCGCCATACCCTGGACTGCGGATATCGAGGGCGATGACGTTACCAATGCGGAGAATGACAAGAACATGCGTAACCAAGGCTATATGAAAGGTCCCCGCTATTGGTCCACCACCGGCAGCAAGGGCCAGACTCCGGTCCGTGACCAGGGTGGCAGCGCTGCCGCTATCCGCCTGATTGTCACCACCGCCGACATGAAAGCCGACAAGACGTACTACTTGCGCTTCAAGTCCGCATTGAAGAAATTGAACGGCCAGCTTTTCGTTGACTATTTCGAATACGTTCCGACCTCCGTCTATAACGGCGCGACGGCCGAAGATATTTGGTAACCAAAGCATATTAAATAAGACCATGAACCGTATATATGATCAATTCCTGAGGGGAGGGCTTCTTTGCGCCTCGTTGCTGCTGTCCCTTTCCTCCTGTACCGACGACCATTTCGAGGTGCAGCCCGGCGCCCCTTCCGGTGCCAATACGATTTGGAAGAACATCTCCTCCAATCCTGAACTGACCTCCCTCGCGGAGATACTGCAGCGGACTCCTGTGATGCGTACCGAGTCGGACCGCGGCCGCAAGCAGTCCTATGCCGATTTCCTGAACACCTCTCAGGAGATGACGATGTGGGCCCCTAAGAACGGCACCTATAATGCCCAGGCTTATCTGGATTCTCTGGACAAGGCCGATGCTCTGAAGGACACGGATCTTCAGGCTTCCATGAAGCTTTACTATATGGTGTCCAACCAGTTCGTCCGCAACCATCTGGCCCTTTTCAACTATGCCTCCTCCCAGTCCTCCCAGCAGGTCCGTCTTCTGAACGGCAAACTGGCCTCTTACAGTGCCTCTGACAGCTTGTTCAACGGTGTCCGTCTGGCCGGCGGTAACATTACCGATGTGGTTTCCTCCAACGGCATGCTTCATGTTCTGGACGGCGTTTCCCCCTTTGCCTATAATATCTATGACTATCTGAGCGTCAATCCCTCCCTTTCCCGCATGAATGCTCTTGTCACCTCCTACGACAAGTTCACTTTCTCTGAGAATGCCAGTACGGAAGGCTCCATGAACGATAAGGGCCAGATGGAATACATCGATTCGGTCTATATCTATTCCAATGAGCTTCTGTCCACATCCAGCGCCTTCCATATCGCCACCGAGGACAGCCTTTTCGTTGCCATTGTCCCTTCCGATGAAGCCTATGCCGGCGCTCTGGATACCATCTCTCCGCTGTACCGTTATGCCGACAGCTACGAGTATGAGTGGTCGGAATCGAAAGGTGCCGATGGCGGTTTCCTTTATACGAAGACCAATGTCAACCCCAACGACTCGCTGACACATCTGAATACCTACCGCTCCCTTTTGGGCACGATGCTCATATCCCCGTCCCTGTTCCCCGGTGTGGACAAGTCCGACTCGGCCTCTGTCATCAACCATGTGCTTTATGCCGACTCCCTGGTGACCACCTCCGGTGTCATCCTTTACAACAAGGCCAACCGTGTCCCCGGCGACCGTAACATCAATCCGGTTTTCGAGGGTGTCACTCCGGTAAAAGCCTCCAACGGCTATGTTTTCGTTGTAGATGAGTACAAGGTAGATCCCGCCTATTCCTTCATCCGCCGCAATGCCCTTGATTTCCACTCTTACAATATCGTCCGCATGAAAGGTGTGGCCAACGGCGCCCAGACAATGTACCTCACCTCCGAGACACGTACCGACACCCTGCTGGAAAGCTGGGGCAAGGAACCTGTTACAGGCGATGTCGAGGATGATACCTATACCTACTACGAGTTTGTGAAGGGTTCCGGTAACTTCGAGCTCCATATCCGCCTGAACAACGTTCTCAGCGGCAAGTACAGGATCTCCGTCATCACGGTGCCCAACCGCATCAACCTCTCCACCATTCAGGTGGACGGCGATGGCAATGAGGTGTTGGAGAGCCCCAACTTCACGGCCGAACTTCTGGGCGACGACCTCAAGCTCATGAAGGGCACCAAGAAGACCTCCAGCCAGGATATCGACCAGACCCGCGTGAACAAGCACGTCCTTTGGGAAAGCGTCGAGATACCTGAAAGTTACAGCGGTCTTGACTTCAGCACATTCCCGATGCTTCATATCACCATTTCCAACCGCGGTAAAGGCAAGGCCCAGGGTGTCGGCTTCAGCAAGGTCATCCTCGAGCCCGTTCGTGAATAACCTCTCTTGTTGACTTTAAAATAGAAAACGATGAATAAAAAGAATCTCCATATCATGCAGGGAGCCTTGCGTGCGGGCGTTTGCCTCTTCATGCTTTCCGGTCCCTGTGTCCTCTCGGCCCAGACCGTCTCCGGCTCCGCTCCGGCGCAGTCTTCTTCCTCCAGCCGTCCTTCCTCCCGCTATGAGATGAAGGAAATCAGCGGTTTCGTTTACGACGCCGCCACCGGCGCCCCTCTTGCAGGCGCCAAGGTCCAGGCTCTGAACAACCGTTACTATACCGCCCTTACCGATGACAAGGGCGCTTATGTGATCAAGGTCCCCGAGTTCGTAACCTCCCTGTATGTCGACCTTGAAGGCGATTACAATCCCGTCCAGATAGCCCTCAAGGGCGTCTCCGGACAGAATGCCCGCCTTTACTCCAGCTCCCTGGAGCGGCTTTATTCCGACGGAACCTCCCTATACCACCGCCCGGAAATGTCCGTGAGCAATTCCAGTTCCCTGACCATTGAGAACGACATCGAGAACCGGCTCAACGCCTCCGTCCGCACCATCAACCGCGGCGGTGAGCCCGCGCAGGGTGCCGCGATGTTTGTCAACGGTCTGAACTCCCTGAACGCCAACGCCCAGCCCCTGGTCGTTGTCGACGGCGTCATCTGGGACATGCAGTATGACCGCTCAGCCCTCCATGAAGGCTTTGTCAACAACATCTTCAACATCCTCGACACCGAGGACATCGAGAATGTCCGTTTCCTCAAGAACGGTACGGCCCTCTACGGTGCCCGTGGCGGCAACGGTGTGGTCGAGATCACCACCAAGCGCGGCCGCAGCATGGTCACCCGTATCAATATCCGCGCCTTCGGCGGCTTCGAGCTGACCCCCGGCCGAACAGACATGATGAACGCCGGCCAGTACCGCAACTACGTCACCGAGTTCCTTGGCACAACCGCCGCCGCCCGCGACTACTTCAAGAACAGTTCCGGCTCCGTCCCCCCGTTCATGAACGAGGACCCCAACTATCTGCTCTATCCGATATACCACAATGAGACCGACTGGCAGAAAGGCCTTTACAAGACCGCCTTCACCCAGAACTACAAGGTCAGCGTTGAAGGTGGCGACGATGTTGCCATGTACAACCTCTCTCTGGGCTATTCCCAGTCCGACGCCACCGCCAAGCGCACCGACTTCAACCGTTTGAACATCCGTTTCAACACGGACATCAACATGTTCAAGAACTTTACCACAGGCCTGGACCTTTCCTATTCGCGCAATGCCTATAACCTTCGCGACAACGGCTGGGCCGAGGACTATTCCGCCAGCAACATCTCCTCCCCGAATGTCCTTGGTCTGATCCAGTCCCCGTTCATCAGTCCTTACGCCCATTACGTCCTCTATGACGGCGGTCTCTCCGTTGAGCATACCGACAAGATTTATTCCGGCAAGAACTATACGGACGCCAACAACCCCTACCGCTTTGCCCAGTCCTTCGGCTATTCCGGCCTTGTCAATCCCTACTGGATCCTTCAGAACGGCCAGGGTGACAATAAGAACTTCCTGGAGCAGACCCAGTTCTCCATCAATGTGGCCCCCAAATACCAGATCAACAGTTATCTGAGCGTTAGCGACCGTTTCAGCTACATTCTGAACCGCATCAACGAGAAGTACTACCTTCCCAACGACGGAACCCCCGCCAAGAGCGTTGAAGGTCTTGGCGAGGTCAAGAGCGTGATGCGCTCCCAGTTCAGCAAGGAGACCTCCCTCTACAACGACCTGCGTGTCGACTGGAAGCGGGTGTTCGGCGCCCACAGCGTGAACCTCTTCGGCGGCTTCCGCATCTCCTCCTTCTCCTACGGCAACAGCTACATCCGGGGCTATAACAACGACAACGACAAGATGCCCAACATGAGCATGTCACTCCAATATAAGGACTACGGCGGCGTGAACGATACCTGGACCAACCTGTCCTATTACCTGAACGCCGACTACAACTACCGCAACAAGTACTTCCTCACCGCCGGCGCCTCCATGGAAGCCTCCTCCCGTTTCGGTAAGGAAGCCTCCTCGGGCATCAAGCTCGCCGGCGTGAAGTGGGGCCTGTTCCCCACCGTCCAGGCCGCCTGGCTGATCTCCTCGGAAGACTGGTTCAAGGTCCCCTCGGTCAACTACCTGAAACTGACTGCCGGTTATGAGGAAAGCGGCAATGACAACGTAGACTACTACGCCGCGCGCACCTACTTCGCCAACACGAAGTTCATGGACAAGGCCACGGCCCTGAAACTGGCCAACATCCAGAATCCGACCATCCAGTGGGAAACCACCCGCCGCGTCAACGTCGGCCTGGAGAGCAGCATGCTCGACAACCGTCTCTCCTTCGGCGTGCACTACTACTGGTCCCGCACCAGCGACCTTCTTACCCGCAAGTCCGTGAGCGACATCACCGGCCTCACCTCCATGTGGGCCAACGACGGCGCCCTCGAGAACCGCGGTGTCGAGTTCAACGCCCATGCCGTTCTCCTGAACCGTCGCGACTGGAAGTGGCAGGCAGGCTTCACCGTCGGTCATTACCAGAATGAGATCACGGCCCTTCCCGAGACGAGCCTGAACTACATCAAGACCTACGCCCTCGACGCCGACGGCCGCCGCATCGCCTCCAGCGAGCAGCGTCTTCACGGCTACACCTCCTCCATCTACGGCACCAACAACGTCCTGACCGCCGTTGGCCTTCCCGTAGGTGTGTTCTACGGCTACCGCACGGCCGGTGTGTTCGCCACTGACGCCGAAGCCTCCACGGCCGGCAAGTACGGCTACCTGCGCTATCCCACCGGGCTGAGCCAGTCCCCCTACCGTAACTTCAAGGCCGGTGACGTCCGCTTCGTCGACCAGAACGGGGACGGCTGGATCTCCGAGGCCGACATGGTCCAGATCGGCGATCCCAACCCCGACATCTTCGGTAACCTCTACACCAGCCTGAGCTGGAAGGGCCTGACCCTCTCCCTCGACTTCAAGTACTCCCTGGGCAACGATGTCTTCAACTACCAGCGTTCGCAGCTCGAAGGCGCCAACAACATCTACAACCAGACCACGGCCGTGGTGAACCGCTGGAAATACAGCGGCCAGCAGACCGACATCCCCCGTACGATGGCCTCCGACAATGACGAGTGGGTCAACAACGAGCGCTTCTCCGACCGCTGGATCGAGGACGGTTCCTACCTCAAGCTCAAGAAAGTCCGTCTGACCTATCGCGTCCCCCTCTCCCTGAGCTGGCTGCAGGGCCTCTCCGTGTGGGGCGAAGCCAACAACGTCTTTACCGTAACGAAGTACCTGGGCAGCGATCCCGAGTTCTCCGCCGGCAACAGCGTCCTTTACCAGGGTATCGACGCCGGCTGGCTCAGCCAGGGCCGCAGCTTCAACTTCGGTGTGACCATCAACTTGTAAAAACCGCCGGCGCCCGGGGCGGGCCCTCATCCGGCCCGCCCCGTCTGCGCCGCCTCCAAACCCAACCATACAATGAAAAATAAATCGATCATAGGCCTGCTGGCCGCCTTCCTCGGGCTTGGCACCGCCGCCACCTCGTGCGAAGACATGCTCACTCCCGACATGGACCTCTATGCCGAGAACTTCTCCGGCAAGGACACCGTCGACTTCTACTTCGGCATTCTGGGTAACGTCCAGGACGTCATCGAGAACAACATCCTTCTTGGCGAACTGCGCGGCGACCTGGCCGACACCACGATGTACGTGAGCGACACCATCGCCTCCCTTTCCAATTTCGAGCGCCTTCCCGATGGCGACAACGGCCTTCTCAACCGCGCCGCCTACTACAAAGTCATCAACCAGTGCAACTTCTACCTGGCCGCGGTTGACACCATGGCCACCAAGAACAACAGCTACTATATGCGGCGCGAGTTCGCCCAGGTCCAGCTGGTGCGTGCCTGGACCTACATGCAGCTGGTCCAGAACTACGGCTCTGTGCCCTTCATCACCAAGCCCGTCGACAACGCCAACACCGGCTGGGAGACGGCCCCCGAGGAAGGCTTCGCCACAGCCGACAACCTTCTCGACAAACTGCTCTCCCACGACCTCGAGCGCGCCTACGCCTATGAGAAGTCCCTTGGCCGCCCCAACTACGGCACCTTCAACAACGGCGCCATCAACGTGGCGCACTCCCTGAGCGTCTTCCCCGCCGACCTGGTCATGGGCGACCTCTACCTCCTGCGCGGCGCCTCCCGCTCCGACTACGAGAAAGCCGCCGCCCACTACTACACCTACATGGACAACGAGATCCGCTACAACAGCCGCGGCGTCAGCCTCTCCAGCGCGGCCGACCTCATGGAGATAACCATGAGCAACGGCAACAAGTACTACCGCGCCGAAGCCTCCTCATGGACCACCGGTCTTCGCGGCACTCCCGGAACCACCGGCGAGGTCGGCACCCTCGTCCTCTCCGCCGCCAACAGCACCTTCGGCACCGTCCTGACGCGTGTTGCCCAGATCTACGGTTTCGATCCCAGCTCCTCGAACTCCACCAACAGCGGTGTGGACTCCAACGGCGAGACCACCACCACCACCAGCGGCCGCATCAGCCTCAAGGCCAACTACAAGAACCGCCAGGTGGCCGCCTCCCGGCGCTATCTCAACCTCTCCGCGGCACAGAGCTACCGCCATTACGAGTACAACTCCAACAACGAGCCCTATGAGGTAGAATATTATCCCGGCGGCGACGCCCGCAGCGCCGGCACCATCGCCGACGTCGAGACCACCGAGGGCAAGATGTCCTTCATCCAGAAGCGCAACATCTCCGTCACCTCCAACGGCATGTCCGTCTCCGAAGGCAGCTTCAGCTACACGTACTTCTTCCCCGTCTACCGCCTCCGCCAGGTCTACCTGCGCTACGCCGAAGCCATCAACCGGGCCGGCTATCCGCGCCACGCCTTCGCCGTCCTCCGCGACGGCCTCACCCGTGAGACCGTCCCCACCGTCCTGACCGACTCCGTAGTCGACGGCAAGATCTTCCCCTATATTGAGGACGCCCCCGACCAGTGCGACATCGACGTCGACGAGATGCGCCGCGCCGCCGGCGCCAGCGCCCTTGGCGTGAACTACCTCGACTTCTCCGACACCCGCTGGGACAACACCACCGGCATCCACGCCCTTGGCTGCGGCGGCGGCCGTGACCGCGGCAGCTACGACCTCGACACGCTCTACTC
>NZ_BEWW01000291.1 GCF_002933955.1 Prevotella sp. MGM2 | reverse complement strand
GGCTGGGAAACGGTCAGAATATGGCCTGAAAATACTGAAAAAGCGGGCAGTTTGCCGATGACTGCCCGCTTTCGCTGTTACAAAGATAATACATTTTCCTGCGGAAAGCAAATTGTGTTAAAAAGAGGCGGCAGACGAAAAACGAGGGAAACGGCAACCAGCACCCATTTAATATAAGTCAGTCAGGCGGAGCATGAGGAAAGGGGACAAGGTAGATTGGTGATTCCGGTTGTCTTTTTGTTTCACAGGCTTTTGGGGATGTGCCGTCGGTCATTCTGCCGCCCGGCCCGAAGCGGGCGTGTCCGCTCTTCTCAAAGCAGTTCGGGAAGGCGGAACAGCCTGGTGCCGTTACTTCCTTTTATCAATATGAGCCGGCCGGACACCGGATGGTCCTCAAGATGCTTACGAACGGCTTCCACATTGTCGAAAACACGGTATGTACCGGCAAAAGGACGGAAATTGTCACCCACCAGCCATACTTCCTCGCAGCCGGCCTTGCCTACCAGTTCCACTACATGGCGATGCTCTTCAGGAGAGGCGTCGCCCAGTTCGCGCATTTCGCCGAGTATGGCCATTTTGTGATTGGCAGGCATGAGGCGGAAATTGTCAAGCGCGGCCTTCATGCTGGTGGGATTGGCGTTGTAAGCGTCAATTATCAGTTCGTTGCGCTCCGTCTTTTTAAGTTCCGAACGATTATTGGTGGGTTCGTATGCAGCCAGTGCCTGTGAAATCTGTGTTGGCGAGATGCCGAAACGGATGCCGGCCGCTGCTGCTGCCAACACATTGTCGAGATTATAGCCCCCTACCAGATGTGTTTCCACTTCCTGCCATTCTCCGCCGGCCGGACGCCAGCGTAAATGCAAGAAAGGATTGCCGGCCATCACCTCTCCTTCTACGTCATAGCCTTTCCCCGGCATGCCGTAGGTGAACGTTTCAATGTCGCCGGATATGTTTCGGAGATATTCATTGTCTGCATGAAGAAATATGAATCCGCTCTCCTTCTGTCTGAGATAATCGTATAGCTCACCTTTGGTGCGGATAACTCCTTCGAATGAGCCGAATCCCTCCAGATGAGCTTTTCCTACATTGGTTATGAGCCCGCAGTCGGCATCGGTTATATGGCTCAGTTCCCGTATTTCTCCCGGATGGTTGGCGCCGGTCTCAATAACGGCGATTTCGTGCTCCGGCCGGAGGCGCAGCAGTGTTTTGGGCACCCCTATATGATTGTTGAAATTCCCCAGCGTATAGAGCACATTGTATTTTTGCGACAGAACGGCAGAGAGCAGTTCTTTGGTGGTGGTTTTGCCGTTGGTGCCTGTTATCTGGATAACAGGAATGCGCAGCCGGCGGCGATGGCAGGTGGCCAGATCCTGCAAGGTCTTCAATACATCATCAACATGGATAAGGCGGTTGTTGCCTGTGACGGCCTCATCGTCCACCACGGCATAAGCGCATCCGGCCTCAAGAGCCTTCAGGGCAAAGTCGTTGCCGTTGAAAGAAGTTCCGCGCAAGGCGAAAAAGATAGAGCCTTCGGGGCAGTCGCGTGTGTCTGTAGTGACTACCGGATGCTGGCAATAGATTTCATATAAATCAGATATTGTCATAATCATATTTTAATGAAAAACTTGAAAATTCGGCGCAAAAATACGGATTTTTACTGACAGAGGTACGATGAACAAAATATTCTGTGTATTTTTGTACGAAGCGCCATTAAGGTGCAACCGTCCGGCGTTTACGGAAAAAATTGCCGGTGAATAGATCTGCAAAAAACAACTACGCCATCATGTATACCATCAATTGTCAAGGCCGCCTCTTCGACCTGAGCACTCCTCAGGTAATGGGCATCCTGAATCTTACTCCCGACTCTTTTTACGCCGGTAGCCGTCGGCAGGATGAAGCCGGCATCGTTGCCCGCTGTCATCAAATAGTCAGTGAAGGGGGCACGATGATAGACGTTGGCGCTTATTCTTCGCGACCGGGAGCTGACAACGTGACAGAAGAGGAAGAGATGGACCGCTTGCGCTACGGCTTGCGGATTCTCAGGCGGGAGTTGCCAAAAGCCGTAGTCTCTGTAGACACCTTTCGTGCCAGCGTGGCGAAAATGTGCGTTGAGGAATACGGGGCAGACATTATCAATGATATCTCCGGCGGCAGTCTTGATAACCAAATGTTCCGTACCGTGGCACAATTGGGCGTGCCCTACATACTCATGCACATGCAAGGCGAACCCCGCACCATGCAGCAGGCGCCACACTATGAGGACCTGCTTCGGGAAATATGCCTCTATTTCGCCCGGCGCGTACAGTCATTGCGCGAAATCGGGGTCAGGGATGTCATTCTCGATCCCGGATTCGGATTTGGTAAAACTCTGGAACATAATTACGAGTTAATGCAGCATTTGGAAGAGTTCCAAGCCTTCGGCCTCCCTGTCTTGGTCGGCGTTTCCCGCAAGTCCATGATATACAAACTTCTGGATAACAGTCCGGAGGCCGCTCTCAACGGAACAACCGTACTTAACACCATTGCTCTTATGAAAGGGGCGCGGATACTGCGGGTGCACGATGTATATGCTGCCTCCGAAGCGGTCAGGATTACGGCAAAAATGGCGGAATCTCTCACTAAATAAAAAATCCATACCATGATAAAATTCGGTATTGTCGACTTTATCGACATCGTTGCGGTGGCCTTATTGCTCTACTACATCTACAAACTGATGAAAGAGTCGAGTTCGGCCAATATATTCTCCGGCATTCTTGTCTTTATCGTCGTGTGGCTCCTGGTTACGCAGTTATTTGAAATGCGTCTTCTCGGGGGCATTCTCAATCAGTTGGTCAATGTGGGAGCTTTGGCGCTTATCATTCTGTTTCAAGAAGAAATACGCCACTTCTTCTCCAGCATCGGCACACGCCGCCGCGCGAACCTTATCATCCGCTTGTTCTCAAAAAAGAAAAACGAAGTGCCTCACCGTAAGGAAATCATACCTCTGGTCATGGCTTGCATGAGCATGAGCAAACAAAAGGAAGGGGCGCTCATTGTGATAGAACGTAACGAAGGGCTGGGAGAAATTATCCGCACAGGCGAGATGATCAATGCCGACATCAGTCAGCGGCTCATCGAAAACATATTTTTTAAAAACAGTCCGCTCCACGATGGCGCAATGGTAATCAGTCACGGACGTATCATGGCGGCGGGTTGTATCCTTCCGGTTTCACATGATGCCGATATTCCAAAAGCTTTGGGCCTCCGCCACCGTTCAGCACTGGGCATATCACAAAAAAGCGACTGTCTGGCTCTTATCGTATCAGAAGAGACCGGAGGCATTTCAATTGCTGAAAACGGCCAATTCCACTTAAGGCTTTCTCCCGAAGAACTGGAACGGATGCTCACTGAGCAATGGAACGAAATGTAGGGCCGATTCCACTGCCTTTAAAGATTGTTTTAAGAAATATTATAAGGCGCTTGTCCCACTCAGCAGTACATGGATTTTCCTGTTTCCGTAAAAAAAGCTATCTTTGCAAAAAATATAAACTCTTATAGAACCTCCAGACAAAAAGCATGGGAAGAATAAAAAAAATCAGAAAGCCGAGATTACACAGTGAAGGCAGAAACACGCTTTGGGCAAGTGGCTTGGCTTTGTTGGTTATTAACGGTTTGCTATATTATTTCCTTCACGGCATCACGCTTTGGCCTTTTTACTTCGTATTGGTCGTAACATTGTCCGTTTATCTGGTCGTTGTGAATTTCTTCCGATGTCCTATCCGCATCTTTAACGGCAATACGGAGAAAGCTGTCGTTGCTCCCGCTGACGGCAAGGTAGTGGTGATCGAAGAAGTGGAGGAAAACGAATATTTCCATGACCGCCGCATAATGGTATCGGTATTCATGTCCGTTACTAATGTTCATGCAAATTGGTTTCCCGTAGACGGTGTGGTGAAAATGGTGGAACACCATAACGGCAATTTCCATAAAGCCTGGCTACCTAAAGCCAGTACGGAAAATGAACGCTCTACGGTGGTCATTGCTACCCCAGCCGGAAAAGAAATTCTTGTGCGTCAAGTTGCCGGTGCCGTTGCACGGCGTATTGTTACTTATGCCCACGCCGGTGAGGACTGTTTTATTGATGAACATTTGGGTTTCATAAAGTTTGGGTCTCGCGTTGATGTTTATTTGCCGCTTGACACAGAAATACTTGTTAAGCTCGGACAGCGTACTGTTGGTAATCAGACAATCCTTGCCCACTTGAAATAATTTATGTGGGCATACTGAAAGAAGAGCGGATATGCTTCAATTTAAAATGTCCGTATCGCCGTTTTTCCGTTTAAAGAAATCAAGAATATTTCATTATGAAACGTCATATTCCTAATACGATTACTTGTTGTAATTTAATCTGCGGGTGTATTGCCACTTATTTCGTTTTGCAGCCAGTAGCGCGTTATGATCTTGCTTTGGCTTTTATTGTAGGAGGTGCTGTCTTCGATTTTTTTGATGGTTTCATGGCCCGTTTGCTGAAAGTATCTTCACCTATTGGTAAGGAACTCGATTCCTTGGCTGACTGCATTACCTTCGGAATGGCGCCGGCATCAGTTGTTTTTGCTCTTTTGAGCGAAGTTACTCCAAATGCTTCAGTTGGCTCGCCCGTTGCGGATTTTCTGCCATTCGTTGCATTTATCCTTGCTGCCTTTTCCGCATTGCGTCTGGCCAAATTCAATTTGGATGAACGTCAATCGACATCGTTCATTGGTTTACCTACGCCAGCCAATGCCCTTTTTTGGGGAGCATTAGCGTATGGTGCACATGATTGGTTGACTGTCATGCCATCTGCTCTATGGATCTTATTGTCAGGTATTCTAGTCTCAAGTTTCCTTTTAGTAGCTGAGATTCCCATGTTTGCCCTAAAATTCAAGAATTTCGGATGGCATGGAAATGTCTTGCGCTACTCTTTTATTCTTGCAGCCTTTCTTTTGCTCATTTTCTTCGGTTGGGTTGCTTTTGCCTATATCATCGTGCTTTATGTGCTTCTTTCCATGGGAGCAAACATAATGAAACGCAACGCTTAACTAACGATTTTATCTGCTATGTATGGTTGTTTATCTCTGCTCCTGTTAGGAGTCGTATTTATTTTTATTGCCGCGGTTATGGGATTACTGCGAATTTTATTCAGTATACGCCGATCGGCCAACGCTTTCAGGCAAACGATAAACGGTGAAGGGCCGAGGAAAAAGAAAAAGACCACCCGTAAGGCCGGAAATCCGTCGTCCGGTACAGCCGATGGTACACAAAATCACCGCAATGACAATGGGAAATTCTTCGAAAAGAATGAAGGAGAATATGTAGACTTTGAGGATATTCCGTCCAAATGATAATCAAAGTTCTGACGGGTGGACGAGATGAAAAGAGTGTATTAAGAAAGTTCCCTTTTTATATTTTATGCTAATTCCGGCAGATTAATGCCGGAATAACCGTTCTATGCTTTTCCATGCCAATAGCCGAATATTATCCAGGCAAACGGAAAGGATAAAAATCAGGCAGATGGTGCCGAATGTTGCTAAGATAAAAAGGGAGGTGGCAAACTGGTTGTCAAATCTGCGAATGATTTCAAAATAATAAGGCCTCACTAACACTTGCTGGTGTGTGAGGTAAGCCATAAAACTACCTGCCGCCAACCAGTTGACAATTCGGCTCGTAAAATGAATACGGGAAAAATAAAGCAACAGAGCTACTCCTGAAGCTATGGTAATCGGATTGGTATAGGCCGTTGCCATCGGTACAAGCGCACCTATTACAATTTGTGGGGCGAAACCTGCCGTCCATAGTGTCAGTGCCGAAAGGACAATACATCCGGTCCAGAAATACAGAAAATATGAGCGCGGACATGCTGATAGTCGAGGTGCCATGTAAAGACGGACGTAACGTCCCAACAGATATAATCCAATGAAAGGCACAGCAGCAAAACCTCTGTTCAAATCAGAAAAGATGAATGAGGCCGGAACAACAAATGCGTAAAAAGTCAGGAGGAATTTTCGCAAGTCCATTTCGTCGCAATGTTCCACAAAGGCATTGAGTACCGGCGAGAGCAGATACAGTATCAGATAACTGTTGACAAACCAATAGCCATAATACATTTTAAGGATGCTTAGCAGTCCGGCCGGAACCTCTCCCTGCCAAAGTGTGAGGGCCAGTAATGCTATGGTTACGGCAAAAGCCACTTGGAAGACTAACCGCAATATGTTACGTACCTTGAACCTGATGCCGAACCAACCGGTTATCAGTACGAAAATATCGACACATCCTATACATGCTGTACCTGTTGTGATGATACCCAGCCATGACAATGGCTCTTCACTGACGTATGCGGCACGTGGATAACGGAAAGTCTCATAAGTGGCATGTAGCGTCAGCACCATCAGCATGGCTATGATGCGTAGCAGTTCCATGTTAGATTGTCGGGTAGCAGGTTTCATGAAAACGTTCAGCTATGTAATATGCAGTCAGTTTAACGATTAATCCCTGCCGGACGGGTGAGTTTATTTACCGGACGGCAGGGATTCTATTGAAATATGAGTGAATGAAACGCGCCATTTACGCTTTTACACGGTTGACATAAGAACCGTCGCGCGTGTCCACTTCGATTGTTTCGCCTTCATTGATAAAGAGAGGAACACGCACTTCCGCACCGGTTTCGAGCGTAGCCGGTTTCGTTGTGTTGGTGGCGGTGTCGCCTTTCAGGCCCGGTTCCGTGTAGGTGATCTTCAATTGTGTTTTTACCGGCATTTCGGCATAAAGGATCGTCTCGGTAGAAGCATCGCTTACGACCTCTACAACGTCACCTTCCTTCATAAAGTCCACGCCCGTAATAAGATCTTTGGCAATGGGCACTTGGTCAAACGTTTCCTGGTTCATGAAGATGTAATCCTGACCTTCCATGTAGAGGTATTGGAACGGGCGGCGTTCCACGCGAACGTCCTCAAGAGCCTCACCAATGTTGAAGCGTTTTTCCAGCACGCGTCCGGACACGACATCCTTCAGTGTTGTGCGCATGATGGTGTTGCCCTTTCCGGGCTTAACGTGGAGAAAGTCAATACAGAAATAGAGCTTCCCATCCAAACGGATGCACGTACCCTTTTTAATGTCTTGTGATTTGATCATGAGTGTTTAAATATTTTATATATTTACTTTTTGCGGTGCAAAGATAATGCAAATGAGTGAGTAGAAAAAGTAAACCCGTTTGTTTTTGTTGGTTTTCGAGACTTAAAACCTCATTTCAATCGCAATTAAACGGACTTGGTGCCGCCTCGTTCACCCAACTTTGTCTTTCTGCCGTTCTATGCCATTGGCCTTTCCCGTTCTGTTAGAGTTGTCATGTGCAGATGTTATTCCGTTGGGAAAGCTTGTCTTTTTACCCTTGCCCTTTGTTGGTATTTCCAGAGAAGTGTTTTTCGAGTTCCAATACTTTGAGTTTGAATTGTAATAGAGGATTCTTGAGGAAAAAAGGATGGGAAACGGCTGGAATACGCGGAGAAGTCATGACATCAACCATAAAAAAGCCAGGGCCGGACACCGCTGTGCCCGGCTTTCCCGACAGAATAAAAAGGTGTGAAAACAACTAGTGATTACTTTTTGATGATATTCGTTATGTCTTCCGGTTGTATTTTGCCCGTGAGTTGCATGACGCGCGAACAGTAGTTGCTGCGGAATTTGAATATAAGCAGTTCTTCTATGACCTTTCCTTTTCCACGGTGACAGAAGACAATAAGTTTGATGTCATTCCAATAAGTTTGCATATAAAGTTCATAGGCTTTTATTTTCGACACCTTTTTCATGTCTTCCTGAACTTTTTTTGTAGTTGACATACTGTGTGTGTGGAGGCTCAGCACGCTTGTGAGGCGGTTGGCCACGCTGGAAATGCTCCAAGCCGACGACTTCCAGAGTTTTGAATGACTGGCAACTTTGAGCATTTCGCCCGAAATGAACGAACGCGACATTTTGGGATTTTCAGCATAGTGGTCAAAAGAGTAGTAGACTTTGGCACCTCCCTCAGTGAGTGTGAATGTTGGCTTTTCAGCTGCACGGGGTGACAAGGCCCGGTTTTCTGTCGGTAGCATCGTCAAAAGGCAGAAGAGGAATAATAAACGTATTTTCATAACTGCAGGTTGTAAAGGGATATGTTGGTAACGGAGTCATTTCGGCAATATGATTTTCAGGGGCAGGGACCGCCTAATTCATCGTCCATTTCTTCCAGTCCGATGTTGATGTTATGAGAGATATAGACGAGTGTTTTCTGTGTTTCTACAACGGCTTCCTGAGGAGTGTCGCAGGTATCCGTGTAGATGGTTCTCAACGGCAGATGGCGCGTCATGTTGACGAAGACGAACAAAGCGGCTATTGCGGCTGCCATTCCCGTTGGAATCGTGAAAAGCCGCAGGTTGAAACGGCGGCGCCTTAGCTTTTTCATGATACGTTGCTCTAATCCGTCCGGTACATTTACTTCGGCCGGACATGAGAGTATCCGCATGATTTCCCTGTCGGCAAAGAGTGATTCAGGGCAGTTCTCCGAAAACAGGAAATGCTGTAAGACCTGTTCCTCCTCCACTGTCGTCGTGCCAGCATAGTATTTGTCCAGAAGCCGGATGGCTATTTCGGGAGTGATAATCATGTGCGTGTCATTTAATGATGGCTGATATATGTTGTTTTAGTGTTTTGTGTTCTCAGATAATCCTCTTTGAGTTTTCGCCGGCCCCTGTAGAGCAGTGTGCGTACGTTGGCCTCCGTCTCGCCTGTCATTTCTGCAATGTCGCGTGTGGAGTATTCCCCTACATGCCTTAACACGACAATACGTTTTGTTTGAGAGTTGAGCCTGTCCAGCAGCCGGTGCCAGAGGCCGCGCTCTTTCACTTCTCCTGTACGGTCTGCGGTGTCAGGTATGTTCTCCATGTATTCAAGCTGTTCTTCCTGCCGCCGTAGGCGCAGCATGTTGAGACAAGTGTTCCTGACGGTTGTGGCAAAGAACGCCTCGGGATTTTCCATCAGTTCCAGACGGTCCGTAATTTTCCACAACTTGAGGTAAGTGTCCTGTACGGCATCCTCTGCATCTTGAGAGTTGTTCAGGATGGCAAAGGCTATGCGATACAGCCGTGGAGCGAGGTTGATACATTGGTCTTGAAACTTCCGGGAGTGCATGAGTGTTAAAGGTGGTGCAGGAGCGGAAATGCCGTTGCTGGTAAACCGGCTATTTGTGTTGCCCTTCTATATCAATAACACACGAGGGAGATGTTTTGTGACATTTTTATTGGACTTTTTGCGAAAAAAACAGAAGTATGGTTACAGCGGTCTTTTTCGGGAAGGTAATAATGACTGGCTTTTGAGGGCAAAAATAATGAAAATATACATTTGAAATAGATTGGAACAACTTTTTATCTGATCTTTCACAGGCATGCACCCGCTAAGGACATTTTCGGGAACACGACATTAACATTTTTAACCTTTCGTTACATTTCGGAGTGTTAAAATATAGGTTGTAAGTATTGGGTGAGGAAAAGTCCTTATTGGAATTTTAACACGAATACTTGGAATTTAAATTGCAATACGGGGAATTCAGGGCGAAAATACAACATAAAACCACCGGAACAGTCCCTGAAAACATTGAAAAAGCGGGGATTCCATGTAGGAAGCCCCGCTTAGCAGTTACAAAGATACAACATATTCCGGCGGAAAACAAATTGTGTTAAAATATAGCCGCAAAGAACATATACCTACAAACTGTAGGCCACATTAAACATAAGCGAGGAAGAGGAAACGTGATAGCGGGCATAGGAAATGCCGGCTTTGAAACGCGATAATGTCAGTCCGCCGCCAAAGGTCAGTCCGGCACCGTGACCACTGCCGGCAGCCTTGAGTTCACTGGCACGCCGAAAATTATAACCGGCGCTGAGATAGAGATAAGACGTTGGCAAAACGTCGAGGCCCACGGCAAAATGGTTGAGGAGTTTCCTGCCAAAATTGAGTTTCTCACCATCGGCATGAAAATAATCATCGGTCTTCCACCGAGTGAGATCGGCCATGGTGACGGAAAAGCGGACGGGCAAATGGTCCATTCCTTTGGTCAATCCAAGACGGAAGTCGAATGGAACACGCTCCGTACGCCCGTCAAAGGATTTGAGCTGGGCACCAACATTGTTAAACGTGGCAGACAGAGACAGGTCACGGTCTTCGTCATAATAATTCAATCCCAAATCAACGGCAATGGCAAAGGCACTGTAACCGCCATAATTGCTGCTGACAGCCTTGAGCGCCGCACCACCCGCCCAACGGTCGGAAAGCAAATAACTGTAAGCTCCTCCGAAAATGATGTCCTTGGGTGTGAACGTTCCGATGACGACTCCGGAACCATCCGTCTCGTCCATAGAACCGTAGTGCATATACTGGGCATTGAAGGCCACTGTATGACGTTCTCCGAAAGCCTTCACGAACTGCGCCCCCATCCAGCTGCCGTCTGAAAAATAAGTCATAAAATCAAGGCCGAGACTATTGTCGCTCACCGAAGAATAAAGCGCAGGATTGGCCCATCCGGCCCACGGCGTGTCCTCCACCACCGAGATGTTGCCGCCCCCTAAAGCCGCCGCATGGGAAGAAGCGGGCAACGACAACACATTATAGGCCGAACGCCCCTCCTGGGCCATTGCCGCCACCCTCGAAAGAAGTAGCAGGAGAATAAATATGCTTTTTTTCATTTTATCGATAAAAATTATGGACAAAGTTACTACTAAATTTAGATTTTGGCCGTACTTTTGCAGGATAATTACACGCTACGCAGCCCTCATGGGCACTGCTTCATTAGATTAAACGTGAAGAGCTCTGATTTATTTTCAAAGAACTGGTGCGAACTTATTTTCCAGGACCGCAACAAAGACTACGGAGCCTACCGGCTGCGCGCCGGAGCCGGGCGCCGCTACCGGCTGGCGCTGACAGTCATTGTAGCCGGTCTGATGCTAGGCGTAGGGATACCCGCCGGCCTCTCCTTGTATGCGCGCTACAGGCTGTTGCAAGGGCTGGAAAACGCACAAGCCGATTTGAAAAAACTCCAACAGTTGAACGAACGTCAGGGATTTGAAATAAAACGCATCTCCGCCGGGAGAAGAGCGCCGGCTGTATCGACCATTAAAGGAGCGACGGAACAGCCACCGGAAATCATCGAAGTGACAAAAGAAGACATCATCATAGGCGTAAACGGTCCTGAAACGTTCACGGCAGTAGACGTACACGACTTTGAAGACGCAGATACCCTTCACAACCCAGACCGGACGGACCTGCCGGTAGAAGGCCCCCAACTGGCAGCCGTACAGGTGGTGGAGGAAATGCCACAATTTCCAGGCGGAATAAAGACACTGATGCAGTGGCTCGATGAAAACGTTCCTTATCCCCGCTCGTGCATAGACCAAAAGGTAAAGGGTGACATGGAAGTCTCATTTCTGGTTGATGAGAAAGGTTATGTACGCGAACCCGAAATAACCAAAAAACTCCATCCCGAACTGGACAATGTGGTCATGTCCGCTATGCGGCGAATGCCACGTTGGCAGCCAGGCAAGAAAGGCAGCCACATCGCCATCGTGCGCGTAAGCATCCCTCTTCATTTTGAAATAAACTGACTAAAGAACGCATCCGACACTCCACTACAGGTCCTTAAACAAACAATACTACAAAGACATGCCAAACCAACTCCTCCAAAACATTGAGGCGGAACTAGCAGCCATCAACTTCCCCAACAGCCCGAAAGGCCTCTACGAACCCATCCGTTACGTACTCGAAGGCAGAGGCAAACGACTGCGCCCCACCCTGCTCCTCATGACCTATGGACTTTACTGTCCGGAAAACATCAAACAGGCACTACCGGCAGCCGTAGGCATAGAGATGTACCATAATCACACGTTACTGCACGACGACCTGATGGACCGTTCGGACATGCGTCACGGCCGGCCAACCGTACACCGCCAATGGAATGACAACACAGCCATACTTTCCGGCGACACAATGCTCATCATGGCCTTTGAGCACATTATGGCATGCCAGACCGGAAGAAGAGAGGAAGCCTTACGCCTCTTTGCACGCTCGGCACGCGAAATATGTGAAGGACAACAATACGACATAAACTTTGAAAGCCGCACAGATGTCACGATTGACGAATATCTTGAGATGATACGCCTCAAAACCTCGGTGCTTCTGGCATGTGCAGCCAAAACGGGTGCCCTGCTGGCCAATGCTCCCGAAGATGATGCAGAAGCCCTCTACACCTTTGCTGAGAAAATAGGCCTGGCATTCCAGCTACAGGACGACTATCTGGATGTTTACGGAGACCCGACAGTTTTCGGCAAGAAAACAGGCGGTGACATTCTTTGCGGGAAAAAGACATATCTGCTCATCAACGCCCTTAATCTGGCCGATAATTCCACGCGTGAACAACTGCTATCCCTACTCGGCACCCACGACATGCCCGCCTCCGATAAAATAAAAGCCGTAACAGACATATATAACAACCTGGGCATCAACCACCTGACACGTGAGGCCATTGAAAACTTTTATTATCAGGCACACAGCGCTCTGAAACGTATCAAATTGTGCAGCAACACAATCGAGCCGCTTTGGAAATACGCAGAAACATTGTTGGACCGCAAAAAATAAAAAGTCTCAAGCAAATACTTTCATTTTCCATACAAAGAAAATCACAGGCGTTTCATCACAAACTGATTCTCACAACAAAACGATTTGTCCTCAGGCCCATAACTGCCCTCCGCCATGTTCATCGACACCCACACCCACATATACACAGAAGAGTTTAACGCCGACCGTCAAGCAGTCATCCTACGCGCCCGACAAGCCGGAGCCAAGCACCTTCTGCTCCCTAATATCGGAGAATCATCCATAGAACCGATGCTGCAATTGTGTAGAGAATTCCCTGGTTTCTGCCACCCTATGATAGGACTGCACCCAACGGAGCTCCCAGACAATCCTACACCGCTGCTCAACCACATGGAAAATCTCCTCAACGCTCCGGAACATCCCTACATAGCCATCGGTGAAGTGGGAATAGATCTTTACTGGGACAAATCTCGTCGCGAAGACCAAATAGCCGTACTCCAACGTCAGGCAGAATGGGCAATAAGATTCAACCTCCCTCTTATCATCCACAGCCGGTCAGCACATCGGGACATCATCAATACCCTTCTTCCCTTACGCAACGAACTGAAAAGCGGAGGCATTTTCCATTGCTTCAGCGGAACAACGGAAGAAGCTACTGAACTTCTTGCTTATTTTCCTCGATTCGCACTAGGAATCGGTGGCGTAGTCACTTTTAAAAAATCAGGCCTCTGTCAAACTCTTTCCGATACAGTCCCCCTAAACCGCATCGTACTCGAAACGGACGCTCCTTATCTGGCCCCCACCCCTCATCGCGGACAACGCAACGAACCTTCTTACATTCCTATCATCATAGAGAAACTTGCCCATATTTATGCAACAACTCCCGAAGAAGTGGCAAATACCACCACATCTACGGTACACAGCATTTTCAAATATTTATAAGAAGCTTCTATTACAACCTCTCGTAATTTCTCAATATAAAAAGAAACCAATAACGTAAAAAAGTGAATTAAAATTTGGTTGTTCATAAATATATATCTATCTTTGCACCGCAATCAAGCAAGGTGCCATAGCTCAGTTGGTAGAGCAAAGGACTGAAAATCCTTGTGTCCCCGGTTCGATTCCTGGTGGCACCACACGAAAAGGAAGTTGAGATAATCAGCTTCCTTTTCTGTTATATTGAATTTATCGTTTTGCGGATTGTAAGTAATTGATTTCGCGCCGATTAGGTACACATCCAACTAACATCAATCCTGTTAGGACGAAAAATTCAAAAAAGGGAACGACCCGGTTGGTGTACATTGTGGTGTACATTGGAAAAGTCACATCCGGTTACAACTATTGGTTCATCATTCTTCTATTCTTAAATACAAAGCAAGAACAAAGAGTTATGGTGAAACTAAAATTCATAATAAAGGATAGTTCCCTCGTCCTGAGAATAAGTGAGGGGAAAGAGAGATACTACAAATCGGTCAAACACCTTTTGGCCGGCAGTCCCAATTTAGCGAAGCATTGGAACGCGGACAAAGAGCGTTTCTCAGCCAACGCCGTTTCATACTCGGAAAACAACAAGATTCTGGAGGAGTTCAAGAGCCCCTATATAAAGTTGCTGCTTGAGCATCCCGAGCTCACGGCGAGGCAGGTAGCGTCATACTTCCAGCCTATCAAACAAGTTAAATGTGAAGTCATTGAAAGACCGACGGAAAATGCAGTACCGGCATCCGATTTCAACTTTGTTGAGAAATATCTGGAAGAGGTTATCTTGCGGGAGAAGGCAAAGTTGGGCTGCAATTTTGAGACCTATTCCAAACTGCTAAGCAAGTGCCGCAAAATCATCAAAGGATTCTCATCCTTGACTTTCCAGTCGCTCGATTATAAGGCTTGCGTTCAACTGGCCCACACATTCGCAAAATACGATGGGTACAAGGGAACATCAAAATCTTTCAGAAACTTACTGGGCAAGGCCAGCAAAGACAAGGATGTTCCATTCTCATTGGTCCAGATAGGCGACTTCAAGTTCGCGGAATATAATCCCAAAAGAAACTGCGCCGACAATAAAACTCCCGACATATTAACGCAAGAGCAACTGAGACGATTCATCAATGCGGATTTGTCCAAACTCACTCCGCAATACAAAAACCGGAAAGAAGTCGAACTGTATCGCGATTTCTGCATATTCATGTTCCATTCGTTTTTCGCTCCATGTGATGTCATCAAACTGAAATACTCGGAACTTACTCGCAATAACACTATCAGAACCAGACGCAAGAAAACACACCAACTGGTTGAAGTTCCGGTGTCTCCGGTAATGGGGAATATCATTTCCAAATACAGAGGGACAACTACAGATGGATATGTCTTTCCAATCATGGACGATGAAAAAGAAAAGACATACCAGACCAAAGACTATACATTCAAAAAGTTTCGGGAAAAGCTCAATATCTGGCTTAAATCAGTCGGAAAAGAGCTGGGGGTTGACTACGACCTGTATGCCTATGTGTTTCGCCATACGGCAATCACTGTGGCCTTGGATAGCGGCTTGCCCATTTCCTATATTGCAATGGCGGCAGGGACAAGCATAGAGATGATCCAAGAGCATTATTATAATGGGGACAGCATCACGAATCAGCAGAGACTACAGATGGCGTTTATGAAAGCTGCGACATAAATGTAAAAAGTCCCGGTAGCAAAACAAGACTACCGGGACTCAATTCCACACTTCACTTCATCAAATGGACGTGCCATAAAACAAGATAACGGAACAAGGCTCCTGCAATTCCACCAATCATGGTAGCGATGAAATCAAGCCAATCAAAACCGTTACCTTTGATCCAACCAAAAGTACCGCCACGCTTGCCGTTCCAAAGCCAATCCTTCATTTCAGCAGAAGTAGCGGCGACAAAAGCTGCAACAACACCAAGAGTTAAGCCAATAAAGAAGCCGACAAGAATGTGTTTGGGACGGTTGCTTTCAGTAAGCCATTTGAAATACTTTTTCATATAAGATAAATTTATTCATTGTGCGGAAGGCATCCCAATCGAAGAGAATCCTATACAGGACAATCGGTTTTCAAGACCGTTGCAGCACCTTGCTGCTTCACCTTCCAAAATCCTCTGCGATTTTCACAAATGACAGAGGCAAAAGTGTTTCGTATGTAAAAAGAAAAAAATAGCAAATTGCTTTGCGCTTTCAATGGGAGGGGCACCGCCGGAAGTGATCCAGCACCTTCAGATGAAACACCTGCTGTTCTTCATTAAACTACGCACCCATATTGTTACGGGGGCAGGACTCGAACCTGCGACCTCCAGCTTATGAGGCTGGCGAGCTACCCACTGCTACCACCCCGCGATATTATCGGTTACATTATAGATTAGTATGTAAACCGATAAAAGGTTTATTTTATCCCTTTTTATTGTGGTTTTTCTGCCACATAGCCCATTTGGGGCGTGTAGAGAGGTAATTCAAATCTCTTTCATGCTTGTATGCCTCACGCTCAAAAGAAATGTTTCGATAAGCGTTCCCTTTCTTAAAGAGACGCACAATCCACTCCAGCAGATATATTATGTAGAACAAGATATATCCAAGCTCTTTCATCTGGGCGGTATGGATTCTTTCGTGATTGAGCACAATATCGTTGATGTCACGCTCTGTACCTCTGACAAACAAAATACCGAAGAGATTGATTGCCAGGAATCCCTTAAATGGGATGATGTTATTGTAAATAATTTTCATATTTAATCTTTGAAATGTTCAACAACTTCTTCTATTGTGGCTTTACGCCATTTAAGGGAAACTTCCGATATATCATCATAGCCCTTATTATAGCACCAACAGCCTTCAGGTGAGATAAACCATTGGTATTTATCTGTATCAGTTCTCAATCCAGCAATAGCAAGAAATTTTTCTTCATTAGTACCACAATCAATAGAGCACCCTATGTCAGGGTTGTTTTGTAAATCCCACTCTGGTGATGCAACATACCGCCATTCTTTTGTTTCCTTAATTCGGAATGTTGCAAGATATTTGCCCATCCATTTGCCATTATTCAGCCGATACCCCAGGGCTTCCAATTTCTTGCGAAGCTCTGGGGTGTTTTTATGTATGAAACATGGTGTTGTGAATTTCGGTGTCATACCTTCCCTCCTTTCATAAAGCAAATCCAATGAGTGTTGGCGCGTTTGCCAGATATATGTCCAAAAATAGGTTTTTCTGATGTTAATTTAAGAATTTCAGACACTTTTATGTCTGTCTCATTCCATTTGAAAATTAGAAAACCACCGGGTTTTAGAACTCTGAAACATTCTTTGAAGCCCTTGGACAACATATCTTTCCAATCTCCTTCAAGACAGCCATACTTAATCATTTGGTAGCCTGATTTTTCTTTCTTGCTGCCTGTATATTTCAGATGTGGTGGGTCAAAGACAACCATCGAAAAGCTCTCATCAGAATATGGCATTGAAGTAAAATCAGCTTTTACATCAGGCTTCACCTCAAACTGACGTCCATCACATAGGGTTGTCTCAACATCACGTATATCTTGAAATAACACGCGATCATCCTGCTTGTCAAAATAGAACATCTTGCCGCCACAGCAAGCATCTAAGATTGGTTGTGTGATATTCATAACTTTTCATATTTAAGTCCAAAGCACCAACGAAGCATCAGCGCCTTGAAACGTGATATAGGCTTATAAACAGTTATAGAAGTGTTGGTTGGCTCATGTCTCAAATAACCAATCGGCTTCATAATTTTGATTTTGTAACTGCAACCATTGCGCATCATGTCTTCAAAGCCCTTACCAAGAGCCTGGAATTTTTCTACTGCATCCATATCATTTATGTTCTTTTTCAATATTCAACAATACGTCCTTTATCAATTGAAGAAAATACCTATCATCGTGAGACAACCTCCATCTAAAATATGGGGCGGTTTGCCATTCCGGATCATCTGGTGCGTCCTCAAATGTAAAGAGGGCGAATTTATCAGCCCACAGTATTTGCCAAATTGCAAATAGTTTTCTCATCTGTCGTCCTCCTCTGAGAAAAGAGGTTTAACATCTACTATAAATTGATTACATACACATGTGCTCCAATTGCTTACAACAGTATATTCGCCACCTATAACTGGGTGTTTAACGCACAATTCCTTACGTTCATTGCCATTACAGTTCAAGGTTACTTCATACTGCCGATCAATACAATTTGCCAGCAATGCCCAATATGGCAAATCAAATTCATTGCAAATATAAAATGGGAGAAGAGCTGAACGGCGGCTTTCAATAGCCCATGAAGAAGCCTCAACATTTTCAGTTATGCAGTCAATTTCATAAAAGGTTTCACCCTCTTTTTGCTCAGGGTGGCTCCGCACATAATTTGCAAGAAGACTTAACGCATCATATTTAATGCAGAGGGCATTGGCATGTTTAACTGAGATGTTGCCATAATAGTTAATGCGTGCACTAATTTCGGCCCGAATATCATGCGCAAAGAGCTCCAGACGTTCCTGGCTTAAATTCTTACGGTTACTTTGGATAATACGCCAAAAGTCCTGCGCATAGCCACTCACATAGGAGTGCCGGCCAATACAATACCGTGTTGCGCACCATAAGAGATTGTCGAAATCAGTCGGCGATAAATGAATTGATTCTGTAGTCATAATTATTTTGATTGATTTTTTGTAATGAAGTGCTTGCAGCCTCCAGATTGCGGAGTCGGCATAGGTTGATACCCGCTTTCTTGTAGAGCTTCTTGCAACTCATCCGACAAGCGGGTATTGTTATATAGCTTACGTCCAAGTAGAGTACATTGGTTAGGCTCAAATTTCTTAAATTGTGGAATCTCACGCCCGTCATATCCAGCGGTCACATAGTATGTGATTTCCTCGCGGCTATCGCTTTCATAACTTGGGTCGTAAAACTGGCAATGATAGCAATATGGTGTCCTATCGGGATGCTTTGTACAAAGGCGTTCTTCATGCTTTATGCACCCTTTCATGGTTTTATAGAGTTTGCCACAATACTGGCATTTATATGCTTCTATCTTTTCCATAATACCCTGTTATTTACGGCCAAAGTCCGCAGGAGTCTCACCCCAGCGTTTATTGTCCCAGTGATAAATTTCAATGGTGTCCACGTCCGATGACAGTGCCCGCAGGAACATTTCTGCACGGGTCAGGTCTTTGCACGGTTTTGTGGAAGATGTTTTCTTCGCCTTGAACCATGCGATTGCAGTCATGGAGTCGGTATAAATGATTCGAGGCTGGAAGTCATTCTCAATGATGAACTTCACAGCCTCGACAACCGCAAGAAATTCTCCTATGTTAGTGGTTTGGTTTCCCAAATCCTTATAAAATATCTGTTCTTTGGTCGCTAAGTTTATACCTTGATACTCCGTCTTCCCATTCTTCATGGAATGGGCCGCATCAGTGGCGATTCCTTCGACCGGTCTTCTCATTTTTGCCTCTCTTGTTATGGATTTCACGCATATCCTGCTTCATCTGCTCTACCAATTCGATAGCAGCGGTATTGAAGCTCTCTACGATATACATCAGATCCTTGACGTCACATCGCTTTTCCAGAACTGCCAGACAAGCCGGTAGGGATTTCACGCTTTCCTTCTGTCCGTGGAAGGGGTCAAACCTTATGATTTTGTTGCCGAAAGCGACTTCTACCTGATACATGGAACCACGAACATATTTGGTAGTCACAGTAGCCTTAAATTGGACGGCATTTGCCTCGATTGCAATATAGCCTGGAATGTGCTCCTCGCCAGTCTTTTTATTGATGGTTTTTGTCATCGGAATGAGGGTGCAGTCATATAGCACATTAGGCAGTATGTTGTTTGACATTTCCCGGTCGATGATGACAATCTTTTTAGGGTACGGGGAGTCCTGGCGAACTCCGCATACTACGCCATTTACAGGATTCTGGGAAACGAAACTGATAAATGCGCCGTTCTTCTCAGATTTGATGAATTTGAGCTTCGTGTGAACCTTTTCTACACCAGCTCCGGTTGTCTCGATTTTATTGATGTCTTGTTCCATTGCGGTTGTTATGATTATTCAAAATAAAAAACCACCGAGCCGCAAAATGATGCAACCCAGTGGTACAAAGTTAGCTTATAAAAGTTGGATTTAAGCTGTTTTTAACGACAAAATATTTTCATAAAACACTGATATTCAATCGTTTCGTGTTATAAGTAAGTTGCCGTTTGAATTGGAGTTATTTGCTTTAATTCAACTCGTTAGACAGATAACAACAATCTCAATTCCTGTTATGATGAAAAAATTTAATAATCCATTTCTTTTTCTGCTTTTATGCGTTCTATATCTGGCAAATCAAGTGCCCCGTTCTCGTTTCGGCAATCAATGATACATATCTCAGTACCGTTTCTCCCGAAGAGGGACAGGACAGATAAGCCATCAGGCATAACGCCTACACCAGATTCTAACACGCGGATAGTTGACAATGATTTTAACGCTCGATCAACGTCATTCCCCAGAACCATATATTGCCCCGGAATATGATAAAGAATGAGCGCTTTAGGGTGCAATGCTTTATAATAGTCATGCACTTCAATTTGCTTTACGTTCATATTGATAAGAATTATAGTTTAATACTATCTATTGCGCAGTTCTCGCAGAGACCATCAAATTTTTTATGCTCACTGCGAGAAATCTCTTTACGGCATTTTGAGCAATAATAAACCGGCTGCTTTCTATGAAACAAAAATCCCCTCACTTTTTGAGGGGATAAGCCGTATTTATTTGCTATAGCCTGAAGGACGAGTTTTGGTAACGCTTTCGTAGCTTTTCGCTGAGTTTGATATTCATATTCCAGCACCATGCGAACTGCCACATCATTCGCCAGCAGACCCAAGGCGTCAAGTTTCTGAAGGTCAATTGCCGGGAATCCGGTTACAGCAGAAAGCTTATTGTATTCGTCGTCGGTAAATTGAAAACGTCTCATGGCTTTTTGTTTTTCTGTTTTTTCTTAGGACGTGCAAATTCTTCTATTTGGCATTGTATTTTGTCTATTGAATCAGTAAATCCATCGAGGGTGTCCATAGCGTCTTGCATCGCAAATCCTCTGGAAGATTCTTGAAGTCCCTCTGGAAGGGAATACAAGGCATCTTCTTCTTCCTCTCGGATTTCTCCAATTCTATCTTTTGCCTCTTCCAGCAAATCGATTACGTCCAATAGTTCTTCTCTTCTTTCTTTATTCATATATTATTCAAATTGTATTTCTATATCCAAAGCATTGATGATGTCCAAGAAGCTTTCAATTCTCAAACCGCCATCACGGTTTTCAAAAGCGTCTATTACTGTCATGGGCACCTTGACATTCTTTGCTAATTGTCTGGACGATATTCCAGCAAACTCACGCTCTCGCTTAATGCACTCACGTAAATCGTCAACCGTGCTGATTATCCAGTATTCCTGACCGGTTAATATAAAAGATGCCTTACACATAAGAATGTAAAGCATCATATCATTAACATTGAAACTGCCAAAGCCACGTTCAATGGCTTCTATTTTCTTGTTGGATAACTGTAAGATATATGGTAAACTGTCTTTTAGACGTACATGCGCTTCATCTTTCTGTTTTACCAATTGTTCGCATAATTCTGTACAATTCATATCAATTTGTTTTATCTTTGCTGTTTTTGTAATAAGGTATAGCCACCTCACATATAAGACCTATAGCAATTCCTGCAAACGTCGTAACCAACAAAGTGGCTTCAAATTCATGCTTTAGGCAATAAAAGAACAGAACAATAGACGCTGCTATTATGTGAAATGCAACAGCAACAATCAAGATCCATTTTATAGTTTTGAAGTACCATATCATTGGAAAGCGTTTTGGGTAATCATCTTCAGGCTCTCTCTCAGAGAAGTTTTTATTCGCTATGATACATTGAAAACAACCTATCAATATGAGCGCCAAAGCGAACAATACGATACATGGGTTGTTTTCCACCCAGTATGATAATACTGGTAAGCACAATAGCAACAAGCACAATATTCCTCCATTTATCAGGATTTTGGCCATAATTAACAATTTCTTTCGATTCATACCCTTCTTTTGGTTACATGATAAATTGATAAGCCAGCCCTATAGTCAAAGCCATGCCTGGCACCACAGAAGCAAAAGCAAGCAGTAACTTAAATCCGTTTAATCTGGGGAACAATACGCCTGTTTTAGATGCAATAAGTTTCCAATATAGCAAGGCGATTATTCCGATGATGACACTGATACACATGCTCATCAGGCCCGACCATACGGCTTGCAATGACCATGTTTCATTTTCACCAGCCTCGATAAATACACCTAAGAAAAGAAAGAATACCGCAGATAGCAATGCCCCGGCTCCAAAGCCTATAAGCATCAACATCGCAGTGTCTATATCATCTCGTTTTTCTTGTTTCATACTTGTTCAATTATATTTGCATGGACACAAGAAAAGTGGGCTGCCATCCGTACTTATTCGCAGGTATCGCCAAACACCTATATACACGCACGGATAGGCAGCCCACTGTGTATGAGCTGTCTCCGTGCCTCGTGTATATTTGTTTAATTTGGCGATTTAACGAATATGAGGCACTTTTCTAATATGTCTTATTCGGCAATTAAAGCCACTGCAAAATTACAAAATATCATTGGATTTCTTGTAATCCGAGCACAACTATTAACAAATTTCTGTCATTATGACTCAGATTGTTACGGTTATAGCCTTACGAAGTTCACCAGTATAGCCATGAGCACGCAACGCTTTCAGCAAAAGGTCCACTGGAACCAATTGAGCTGTGGTGTCGTCTTCCAGCACCAGAGAAGCTTTGAAAGCAGCATAGTCCGGGCACATGTGCTTTTGTTCAAACGGACACCTGTTTCTGCCAACGACTTTCTTGTTATGGCAGTTGCTACAAAATTGTTTAAGCCTGTCATTCATACATTGATCACTTTAACGAGTCTGAGTTCTCCGTTATAACCACGACGACGGAGTTCGCCAAATAGATTGTCGTCACTAAAATCTGCCAAACTAAGGATGGCCTTATTCCCAGGCTGAGGTTGATAATCTGTTGGGCGAACCTCACGTACTTCATTTTTAGATGTGTTCTTACTTGTTTTTGCCATTTCTGTAATGTTTTTATTGATTATTTTTGTAAATTTGCGGTGTAAAAAGATGAGGGTCAGAATATGCCAGTACCCCAACCCTCATCAACAGGTGAGTTGACTTACGCCTATCTTATGCCGGCTGTAGGTCTGAATCGCAAGCAATTCCTTTTAGAACGGTGTTGTCAACTTCAACGCGATAGAAGAACTCGCGTTCCTCCGCATCGTTATCGCTGAAAGAGGCATAGACCTTCTTGATTTTACCAACCTTCCCCTTGTACTGGGGTTGAAGGCTGTTACTCACGATTGTTACTCGGTCGTTTGTTTTGAATTTTGCTGTTGCCATTGCTGTTATGCGTTAAATTTTGCTCTCCATGCCAGATAGTCTTCACGAGCCTGTGCCAGAATCTCAGGCGCTTTGGCCTTTAAGTCATCCACTCTCACGATAGGCACCCCATCGTGGGCGATGAATAAACAACCGTTGAACTCGATGACGTTAATGCTTTTGCAACTCATTTGTTCAAGCTGCTTTGCATAACGCTCTTGACGTTTGGCCTGGTAGCGTTCCTTTACACCTTCCAGCCAATTGCGAATAGCATTAAAAAATTTCATTTACATAACTGTTAAATGATTTAGATGAATTATTGTGGCCAGAGCCACCATATCAATTTGGACTTGTACAAGTTAATCCTTGTGATTGAATTTCTGAGGCACATTGTGTTTTCGTCTCAGATGTTTAGCGCATTTGCGAGCTTCGGGTTTAGTGTCAAATATGGCATGGATATTGGTAGTCTCCATGAACTTGATACCAAACAATGTTTTCGTGTATGTAACACAGACTGCATACTGACTCCGATGCCATTGAGTGCTCCACATACCATGCACATAAACATCGGTAATTCGTTTCTTGAAAATCTTCATTTCTTTTGTTTGTTTTGATAATGGGTGAACAGCTTTGCTTCTTTCTCTGAGTAGCCAAAACAATTCATAAGCACTTCAGCTTTTGCTTTGTTCAAACATTTTCGACAATATGGCTCAGCAGGAATATCTGGGTCAATCATGGGCCAGAAGGCGACGGCTTGTTTGCCACAAACGATACATTTACATTCAGACGCTTTCATGTTACTTACTTGCCCATTCTTCAATATAATTATGAATTTCGCCTCGAATAAAGAGCATATCTCCACTTCCGTCGCCCCACCAATCGTTGCACTGACTCAGGAATCGACCGGTATGATTATCCGGACAAAGTTTCTGATAAATTGATTTGAACATGGTCGCAACCTTGCGGCCACTAAAATGACCTGCATTTTTAGCGTCATTGGTACAATAGCCCCATGCGTAAGCTGTTTCAATATCTCCTGCTTCATTGCGAAACTCCATGTCAGTATCGCCCCAAGCGCCATAATTGATAGTATCTTTCAATAACTGCTGCTCATCCCCAGTAAGCTGGGATTCGATAATTTTGATAACTTCTTGTGCTTCCATATTATTTGCCTTTTTTGATTGTCAATTCAACATTACCGTGACTGTCAGTGATTGTGTATTCATCACAATTGTCTGCATCAAATTTTTGCTGAGAGTACCACACGATTAAACCGAGAATTTCGTTCTCAGTGATTTCTCGTCTGACCTGGCTCATCAAATCTTTGCTTTTGTTTTTCTTAGCGATATAAGCAGATTTCCAACCCGTAACGATTACGGTATCTTGTAATTCTTTCTGTGTCATTTGTTGCCTCCTTTTGGTGGTTTTACTACATACAAATCAGCGATTAGAATGTTGCCATCTTGCTCAAAATTAAGTAACCCCTGACTGAGCAAGTATTGGCCTATTTCAACAGCGATATTTTGCTTTATTAACTCTATACCGCATAACTCAATTTCAGTTGGCGATAGTTTATATTTTCGCTGCACCAAGCCGAAATCGGACTTGCGAATTTGAATATAATCTTCAGTTATTTCTTTCGCGTTTTTAAGTATTGCTTCCATATCAATTTAATTATGGTTGAGGCACAGGCATCCAATGTGTAATCCGCTCATTACATAGTTTGCTACACATTGGCTTAAATCCAAAATCCGTAAAATACATCTCTTGTGTCACTTTTGTAACTAATTGCCCTGCCCGGTTTTTATAGTGTCTCCGGACAAGTATGTACATTTCATCTTTAGGAAGGCGCTCACCCTCACCGACCTTTATCCATTGACTCTTTTTGTACCATTTGACTCCTGCAATGAACCCTTCAGCAATCATTTGCATGATGTCAGAGGTGCCACATGGAACGCCATTGCGTCCGAATGATTTGATTATCGCTTTGGCATATTCTTTTGCTGCTGTTTTCATTTTTCATTATTTATGTTCAACACCATACCCGAACAAGGCAAAATCACCTTTTGTCGGGTCATTAGGAAATATCTCTTTCATTGCCTTGGTAATTTCCAAAGCGGTTCGCATATCGGCCTGTTTTCTATTTGTCAAGCCAAGCTCCAATGCCATACGATACACATGAGTGTCCAGAGGAATAATCAGGTTGTCGGCTTTCATCTTACGCCATAAGCCAATATCAACTGGACTATCTTTCCTCACCATCCAACGCAAGAACATGCACAGTCGCTTACAGGCTGAGCCCTTGCTGTAATCCGGGATTCCATTGATGCCGCTAAAGTAGTCAGAAATGGCTTCTACAGGCGCTTTTTCGGGTTGGGCGATAATCATATCCTCCATGCGTTCAAAGTCATTGTAGAGCCTCCGTAAGCGGTTCCCAAGCTGATATAAATCATCATAAGACAAGAAGCGATAAAACTTCCTATAGTCGTTATAATAGAAATTATACTGCTTAGTCATCACCCAGCAATAAGGGTCGTCGCAAAAGTCCTTGTCCAGCCAATCCGCTGCTTTAATGATAGCCTTACGATTACCGAAAGCGAGCCAAGACGTGATAAAGCCACTAATCTCAGCTCGCTTTCCAATATGCTTTCTGGGGAATTGCACCGGGTCGTCAATGATAAAGGCTGGAGATTCATACCGTCCAGCCCAATCAATCAGCCGTTGCTTAATTCTGTTGTCCATTTTTGAGTTTGTTGCTTATGATTTCGTAAAGCATGACCGCCAAACAAAATCCATTGCTAACTATGAGTGGGGTGTTCCGGGTCATAATGCCATTGACCATCCAGAAGAGATTGCCGGCACTCACCAAATATTTGATAGTGTTAGCGCTTTTCGCTAACATCCCGGCACCGCGAAACAATGTCGCCACCCAAGCTATAATTTCTGCAATTATTGTCATACTGCCTCCTCTTTGTTTGATTGATTAGTAACACCGTACAATATGTCGCAGACTTGCTTTTCCTGCTCAGTAGAAGGGTTCTGAAGATGCCACTTATATGAATCGCAACCGCCACATGGACGGAAACTGAGCAACTTCTGGGTGATATGAAATACCGGCTCTGATATATTAGCGATGACTTTGCACTGTTCAGACTCTCCTAAACGAATATTGCCGTCCCAACTTACAATGGGGAGGCAGAAACGCTGATGATGCTCCATCAGTGCACCTATACCGATTTTGCACAGAACCTTTGTTTGTGCCAATATCAATGATGAGTTGATACAGGAAGGGAATCCGTTTACGCATTTAGCTTCATCGTACCACTTACCACTACAAGCACGGCCCAACGGTTTCATCCGAATGTCGCTGTCTTTATCACACAACGCGACCTTTTCACCAAACAGACGCAAGGCTTTCAAATTGGGCTTATGCAGTTCGTCATAGTTAGCATATAAGCCTTTGAATGAAGAAATCTGCAAGAAGAATCCTTGCCGCTTTGACACCATTTGAGCAAATTTCTCAGTGAAAGTGTGGTCTCTGATGAACGTGCCATTGGATAGCACCGAAACTGATATGAAATCACTGTTGATGAGGAGTTCCAAAAAATCAAGGAACTCTGGATGAGATGTCGGCTCACCTCCAGAAAGCATGACAACCTTTGACCCTATGTTCTTTGCAAATCGCAAAGCCTGGATGAACGTGTCTCTGCTCATCATTTCGTTGTGTTCAGGCCCGGCATTTTGCATACAGTGTGGGCAACGTAATGTGCAATGTTGTGTTATGTTGATAATCATAAAGTGTAATTTTTCTTTTATTTGATCTCATAATAGTTTACCACATATTACTCCTTTGCCTTGAAATTATAGATAGGACGAATGATTTTCTTAACCTCAACGGTGTCCTGAATGGCATCAATGATAGCCTTCATAGGCTTGTAAGCCATCGGTGCCTCGTCAAGAGTTGCTTCGCACACCGAAGAAGAGTACACTTGATTCATCTCTTCGGCAAATTGTTCTACCGAGAGCGTTTCCTTTGCCTTCTTGCGAGACATCAACCTCCCGGCTCCATGTGGAGCAGAATAGTTCCAGTCCGGATTTCCCTTACCAACACAAATCAGTGAACCATCTCGCATATTCATTGGAATGATAAGGTGTTCATCTTGATTTGCCCGAACTGCGCCTTTACGGAGGATAATCCCTGAAGTGGAAAAGTCGATGTAATTGTGAACAGTATGAAATGGCTGAATAGCCCTACTTATCTTTAATCCGAGCTTCGCAAGTATGATATATGCCATTGTTTCACGGTTCATTTGCGCGTACATTTGGACAATCTGCATATCATGGAAATAGTGTTCTTGGACTTCTCCTGTTATGTATGCAAGTCCGTCAGGCACCGAAATAGGCTTTAGCTTTGACAATTCAGTTTGAATTTCATTAGCACGGCCTTCAGCCTTCAAATGCTGAATAATTTCGTTTCTATCGGCAAAACCACGACTACATAACGATTCGGCCATCTTTTGATAATACTGACATACACGAACACCGAGGTTGCGACTACCGGAATGGATTACCAAATACTTGCAGCCATCATCATCTTCATTAACTTCAATGAAATGATTGCCACCACCGAGAGAGCCTATCGCACAATTTGCCTTATGAACATCTATTGCGGGGAGACACTTCAATTCGCTGAGTTGAACAAACTCTTGAATCGGAGTATTATGAATGTTATGGCCGGATGGGATATACTGATGTACAACTTCATCAAACTTAGCGAGGTCTATATCAACCTGACCCAGCGGAACGACAAACATACCGCACCCTATGTCAACGCCTACCAGATTAGGGGTCACAGCATCGGTTATATACATTGTGGTACCAATAGTACACCCCTTCCCAGCATGAACATCCGGCATAATTCGGATATGGGAATCCTGATATGGCTTGAAATCGGCCAATCGCTGTATTTGAGCTAAAGCCTCATCTTCCAGAATATCTCCGAAGATCTTCACGTCTTGGCCTATTAAATTTTGAAATATCTTCATTGTGTTATACTTTTCGGTACATAAAGCACCGTTGGATTATTCTTGTGAACGTCAATCTCCGGAAACTTTTCTTTGAACTTCTGAAGATTAAATGGTTTGGTGATAAGATGGCACCCATTCATTGTCGGAATCTCAGCAAAAAGATACACAATGTCACGGCAACACTCATCCAGATACTCTTTCGATTCTGGATGAGTTTCCAGCCAGATGCCATCCAATTCTTCCAGTACTTCGTATTTGGTGTCGAGGTCTCGTGTGTCAATGTCAATTATCCAGCTCTTACGACGGCTTGTTAATTCTCCACAAGCACTGTTGTAAATATGCCAGGGGTTGATGACATTGCCTGTATGAACATTATCCGCAAGCTTTTTAAGAATGAGGGTATTCAACTTCTCAAAATCTTTCCCGGCAACATTGATATATGCCCGCGCTTTGTAATGTTCGCACAGGAATACAACCTCATCCTTCAAGTTATCAAGTTGTTCCCGACTTCTAACGAGCCATGACTGAATGAGTTTGTTTGCCGCTGGTAGTTCCGGATGATCCTTACCACGCCTCAGTATCTGAAGATGAAAAAACATATTGTTCGCTTCATTGAAGTAGAACAAAGGTTTGATTATGTCGAAATTGTCAATCATTTGCGAATGAATTTTAGGGAGGTCAACGAATTGGCCTCCCAGTAAACATTTAGTTACTCCACTACAATCTCCCAATCATCAGCAAACACATCACTGATAGACGGAACCCACGAATCAGCACAGCCAGTGTTCTCATTATAGATAAGACACTGAGAAGTGTAATCAATAGATTTCTTACCTTTTAAGATAAGTTCCTTTGCAGACTGAGGAAGGGACTGCATCTTTGGGATAATCTCCTCGGTAATATGCGCCGGTACTTGTTTGATAACCCACAAACCTTTACCATTCCAGCCGCTTCTACGGACTGGATAACCCGCTTTAAGAGCCATGATAGCCATGCCAAAATTCATCTTCCGCACTTCTGCGCTATCAGAGCCTTGCATACGTTGTATGCGAGCGTCAAGAAGGCGTATATAGTCGAACATGGTGTAGCACTGCATTTCCAGCAAACACTTGTTGTACGTGTCATCCACAACTTCATTCATTTTGCCAGAGTCTATGAAAGCAGCCAACTTTATATATCTGTCATTAACTTCGCTGGCTTCTATCTGCATACGGTCAACAGGTGTTTCTGCAATCTTATATGCCTTTTCAAACACATCTTTCGGGGACCAACTTTCATAGCCATCTTCATAAACGACTTTGTAGCCGTCTTCACGATTCATCGAGCGAGGCACCTCTCCATCTTTAGGATATACCTTACCATCTACTCGCCACGCAGGGGTGGCGCTAATTGTTTTTGTTCCAATGTACTTTTTCATGTTGTCTCTTATTTTTAATTAAACCATTCTTCATTGTCTTCTTTCAAGATCTCTATCAATTGCTCATCAGCAAGCCTGAGACTTGATTCGTCAGTAAAGAAGAATATTTCATCATAAATATCCTCAGCTTCTTTGCTGGCGAACCCCTCATTTTCATCGTCAAACCTTCCAGGCTGCAACGCATCCAAAAACTTTGTGCTTGCAATTACGAGGTCGTTATCATCTTTGTCTGTTACGATACGACATTTATATGCCGTACCATTAAATTCGTAGTCTTGAAATCTCATGCTGTCTTTTTAATTTTGTACAGGAAGCTACATAAAGCCTCACATAAAACTTTCGCCATATTTACTTCAACAGCGTTGCCTATGTATTTCTTTTGTTCAGCCTTTGTGCCAACCAAAATATAGTCTTTAGGGAATCCCATAATTTCTTTTAATTCGTCAATTTTTAACATTCGCATTGTTATATCTACGATATTATACAATGCCATAAACTCTTTGATTTTGATGGTCATTGGACTATCAGTATCATAAATTTCTATTGCAACCTCACCGCTTTCTGTTGTCACAATATAGGGCGGCATTTTATCCATACGGGCTATAAGTGTAAAGCAAGGGCGATCAACCGATCCACCGGCAGAAGCAAATTGAGGATTCATCAAATAATGATGCTTCCGATTGGCAGTAATGACACGTGATGGCTCATCTACAGAACGGCCAACATTGCTAAAATTGGTGTCCATTATCCACGGCTTAACTGTAACCAACTTCTGCTTAGGGTTTGTCAACACCGCCGGGTTAGGTTGTTCAACACTGGATAATTGACCTCCCCCAGAATACTCATTGGCAATAAACCTCTTCGTCTGTATAAGAGCCATTCTATCCTTTGTGGTTAGTGTTGCCGCTGGAGCATCACATGACGTGTTGAATCCGTTGCCATAATGCACAGATACAAAAGCGTGGTGATCAATCGTAGTAATCGCTCCTGCTGGTTCTTCTACGGAAATGTTTTTACTATCAGGGTGGCCGCTAAATTGTTTGGACAAAAAGGCAGATTTGCCGCCAGCAACAAATTTGATAAGTCCTGCGTATATACGTTCAAGGGTCTTTTCGGCAAGTGGTTTTTTACGTGCAAATATTGATTTGCCCTCATCTTCAAAATCCAACACTTCTTTTACCGCTTTCCAAGGAAGTAAATCTTCAGATTTGGGAATATGTGTTACTTTAGCATGAGTCTGCTGAGGGAAGGCTATGGGCAAATCCTCTTTAGCAAAGATGCCAAAAAATCGTTTACGAGATGTGTACGCACCATAATCAGCAGCGTTAAGAATACGGTAGTCATATCTATAACCGTATGTTTTAACATTCTCGACCCATCGCATATAAGACATGCCCTTATCTTTACTAATGGGCTTACCATTCTCATCCAGCGGTCCCCAGCTCATAAACTCTTCTACATTTTCAATCTGAATGTAATCTGGATTGATTGACTCAATATAGCGAAATAAATGCTCAGCTAATGTGCGACTATCAGCATCTCGTGGTTGCCCGCCTTTCGCCTTGCTAAAATTGGTACATTCCAAAGAAGCCCACAAAACAACCAATGCGTCAGGGTATAACGCTCTATAACGTGCCAAATGAACTTCCAACGAAGACAATTTCAAAGTCCTAATATCTTCGGTAAAATGAAGAGCGTCTGGGTGATTTGAAGCGTGAGAGGCAATTGCATTTTTGTCATGGTTGACACATGCAATTACTTTCGCACATTGCTCATTGTTCAAACGGGCTTTCTCAACGCCAGTGCTGGTACCACCAGCTCCACAAAACAAATCAATATATAACAGTTTAATACTCATTGCCTATTCTTTTTGATTTGGCTCAACTAAATCCGGATAAATCGGGGTGAGCTCGTGAACACAAACTTCAGCTTCGCTATAAGGAGAAGCGATTTTCACTATAGAGTCCAAAGAGAACTCATCACGGTCGCCCTCAGCTAATTCGCCACGTTCATCGAAACTGAATGGGGCTTCATAAACCTCATATACACCTGATGTTTCTCCGGCTGGGTCATTCCACCAAACTTTAGCTCCGGGTTTGATAAAGCGATAATAATATGAGGTATCTTCATCGTCCTCTTCTGCAATTCTGGTTTCAGGGTAGCACCAGTCAATATCATTGAACAATGAGTCGCACCACTCTCGATTGCCGCAGCAAAGCTCAAGAAGGTCGTTATGAGTATAATAATCACAGTCTTCGCCGCCACACTCGTATTCTACGCCGTCAATTGTCACAGCAGCATCTTCAGCCGCATATTCTGGAACATAACAAGGAGCATCCCAGTCATTTTTATAGGCTTCTTCGTCTTTGAAAATGAAGCCATTGTCACTGTGCTCGAATAGGAAATATGGCAGACCGTTATGCCAATGAACTTCTCCTATATCGGCTATTCTTTTAGTGTCCATTGTTTGAGAGTTTAATAGTAGGGCTCACTAAAACTTGATAGGATTAGTGAGCCCCGGTTTCATGTTATTTGCAACGCCACTCGTTCATTTTCTTCTCGATGTCGATACCGTTCCGAGCAATCAGTTCCTTCATCGCACCGAACATACGCCAGCCTTCTCCATTTTTATAGACTTCAGCAAGTCGATCCAGTTCACGGAGAGAAGACAATTCTACCAGCGGATTTCCCTTAGAACTCCTCATCTTGCATCCGTGGAACATGATGAGGTTACGCATGGTGAAATAACCACCGGCACCCTTGTACGCATCCTTGAAAGCCGGGCTCATCACGATGCTGTAGCAAGAATATATGTCTTTCACAATCTGATAAAACCCGACGATAGCATGGTAAAGGTCAGTCATGTCCTTGGCGCTTTTCATCATACGCACATACTTATCCAGTGGGTTGAACACTTTCTTGCGCAGGTCGTCAACGAAAATATCGTTGCCGTTGAGCGTGATGTACGGATTGCCCTTGCAACGCTTGCATCTCTTCTTGCGCTGCTCAACATGCTCGTTCAGTTGCTTGAGGTAATCAGTCGCCATATTGACGGCAACGTCCTTGTTGAACCAACGATTACGCTGGATAAAGTTCTCTTGGTCGAGCACTTCCAGTTTAGCCTGGACACGAATTTCCTCGATGAGCATTTCCCAGCTGTAACGGAAGCCCTTTGCCTGAAGTGCGTTGAGGAATCCCATAGGCTTATCCGAGTTCCACTTCTTCTGGGTCATCATGTGGAAGACCTGAGCCATAACCCATCGACGGAACAGACGACGATTGGGAACGGTGCCGCCCTTGATGATGGCGACAAACACTGGATCATTGTCATCCAGAATGTTAAGTTTGCCATTTTCAAGACGGGCGATAACCTCTATACCCTCTGCGTTGGCGACTGCGAAAAGATTAGACACGTTGATACCGGCGGCTTTCATAGCCTGAATTTTCTTTGCTGCTTTCATTTCTGATTTGTTTTTGGAATTTGAATTGTTCTCTGATTCGAGCGGAAGCGTAACAGTTCCCAGACCACTATCCTTACCGATAGCTACGCCTACTGTGAATGACTCATGCTCAGGGATTGCGATGCTTGCGCCGCACTTAGGGCACACTACTTTTGTTTCTTTCATTGCTGTATATGTTTATTATTATTTATTGATTTCTATCCATTTTTTGAGCAGTACAAGAGACGGATACTTCTTAGACTGCCAGAACCATTTACCCTTGGCAAATTCATCCCAAACTAAGGTGTTTTGCAAAACCATAATAAGAATAAATAATTCCAAGCGTAACTGGGTTATATCCCGGTGCTGACCGTATAGCATATCTTCTTCTGAAAGTTCATGCTCCGGCAGGGCACGGAAATAACGCCTATACTTTGCTTCACTACGGGCAGACGGAACACTATGTAGATACTGCCAGTAGTATTCTTCTGTCATAGCAAGCAAGGCGTTGGCTGGGAACTTGGTGTCGTACCCCAATTCTCCTTCATATTTACCATCCTTGATGATGTATTTGCCATCAATTACAAGGTCACGCTTCTCCAAATTGATTCTGAAGGTGGAACCATTATGGACTTTTTCTTGCGCTTCATTCCAAATATTTTCCATTGAATGTCAATTAAAAAGGACGTATTCAAAATTTGTGACGTAATTCTTTAATCAAATCGATACATAACAGGTATTGAATCCGGGTGAGGTCAGGATATAATCCTGAGAGAACCCGGATGATTGTGACCTGTTACTTAAAGCCAAATCCCTTATACATCCGATGTTACGTTACATTGTTTTAATTATGCTCAGGCTAATTGACACATTGCTATATTAGAGCCGATGCGAAGAGCGGGTTTGGCACGCGTAGGTCATCTCATATTTGAGATGAACCACGCGTGTATGTACCCGCCGCGCTGAATTAAAGCCGCTTGCATAATTGATACTGTGCTGTATTGATAGCCAGTCTCATCAGTTTGGCACATTTCTATATTTGCTTCGATTAGAGAGCTGGATGCTGAAGGCGAGTAATCCAGGTTTCAAACCTGGATGGATAGCCTTCATTCAAATCCAGTCTCTTATAAAGGTGCTGCCTTGACTGGCCGAAGTTGTGCTGAAAGAATTTTGGTTCTCAAAACTGCGATACATTACTTCAATCGTTTCGATGTGTGCGGCCAGATGAACGGAGTGCGCCGGCGGCGAAACAGTGGAAACACTGTTGGCGCCGGCTCACGCGGTGGATTCTGGCCGCAAAGCTGAACATTAGTTTCTTGAACCTGGCCGGCTGTATTGCCGAGATTACCAAGATATAATTGCACATAACTATATTGGCGTCGATATGAAGAAGATTCGCCAGAATCGACGGGCTGGCTGGAGATGGCAATCGCTGCTCCAAAAGCCCGTCGATTCTGGTTTGAGTCTTCAGAATTAAATTTTATATCTCATAATCTATCTTGTGCAGATGCCAAAATGTTTTATGATTGTCAAGCGTTTTTGTATGGTTCTATAATCTTTTCGATGTACGTGATCTGCTTCATCGATAACGGTCCAGGATGTATAACAGACTCGGACCTTATCGAGTGTTAAGGAGATCACGCTGAAGTATTCGCTATTCAATCATATTCTGCATACTCAGAAGAGAAGTCAGGTTTTACTGTGTAATACTTTAATGGTGTCGATATTAGGATCATCTTGTCTTGATTCTGACAGTCTTGGTGGTACACTCAAGACGAAACGAATCAAGAGTTAAAGATGATCTTAATTGAATTTTGAAGCCATTCCTCTCAAACCGTACACTCGGTTGCTGAAAGTCAGCACTTATGGTGCATTTCTGTAATCATTTCGATATTGAGACGCCATTCTGTCCGCTGGAAGCTCCGGCGCAGGAGTCGGGTACGACTACAAGTCTGAGCTGGAACTGGACTGCGTTATGGCGTCTAAATTGAAAGAAGTGCTCTTCTTCCAGCGTATTGCACTATCAAAGATTCTCAACCAATGTCGCATAAGCTTCACGACTCGTCAAAAGAGCGTTTCTCATGCAGCCAATAGTTAAATATCCAGGAATTTCTCGCTCTGTCTTGTTTCGGTTGCTTTTGACATTTCTGCCCTGTCCGCGTTGTATGCAACCTTCAGACTTTGTTTTGACATAGCCAAGACCACCGACCTTCTTCTTACCGGTTTGCACAGCCCTCAGACAATCCATGACAAATTTATTCAGTTCGTTAATGTCTTTGATGACATTGCAAATAGGGAGAACTTGTGTGGCCCAACTGAACTCGCCATTACCCTTGTAAAGATAACGATTGACAGAATTGACAGCCTTTGTCAATGTGATTCCCTGTTGTTTAATTGTACGGTGCTCAATTTCCTTCTGGAAAGTTTTTATTCGAGACCCGCTTAATGAGATGTCAGCCCCTTTTATAGAAAAGCCAAGGAATTTGAACCAATGTGTATGGGTCAAGTATTCCACTTTCTTCGGATTGAGCTTCATACTCATTAGCGAAAGGTCATCTGTCAAAATCGCCATCGCTCTTTCGTATTCGAGACCAACGAAAAGCATATCATCGGAGTAACGGACATAGAAGCCATCCAATTGACTTAGCTTGGAGTCAATATGGTATAGAAGGACATCGGCTAACCACGAAGCGACGGCACAACCTTGCTTCAATGACTGATATTGTTGCAACAGGTTGCCGTCTGGATCAAAGTAATAATCGCTGTGATAATACTTTCTTAGCACATCAATCAATGCAGAGTGGCCATATTGAGACTCTACCATGTCAAATGCCTTATCAATAAATTCGATGGGCACGCTATCGAAATACTTGCTGAGGTCAGACTTCCAGCCAATTACATCACCCTTAGTCCCACATATCGTTCTTGAAACTTCCTGAACTACCTTTCCACAGCCAGTGCCTTTCTGATAGGACTTACAACTCTTGTGAACCATATCTGGAGTAAGTTCAAAAAGAAGATCGTTGGCAATGCTAAGAAGTATGCGGTCCATCGGTTCGTTGATATAGACCGTTCTGAACTCACCGTTGTCCTTTGGTATCTGAGCTGTATGAGGAGGGGCAATTTCATATTTGCCATCCTTGATAGCCTGATACATTTGAGCCCTCACTTCGGGCTTCGCTAATTTGCAAAGGTCTCGTCGGTTTATGTCTTTGCCGACACCCTTGTCAATAGCATATTCCCATCGAGGCAACTCGAAGAATTTTTCTAATATAATATCTGCCATGTTATTCTGATATTTTATCAATTTGGGTTGTGCATGTGGTAATACCACAAATATCGCCATCGTCGAGAGATATGGACTCTGTTTGCTCTATAGCTAATCTGTGAGCCTCTTCTTCCGAGTTCGCAATCACTTCTGCTTGCAAAACCACATCATAATGCACATTTACATAGTATTTTTGTGTCATATCACAATAGATTAAAACCACCGTAACAAATGAGGCGTTTCCCAGTAATAATGTTTCTCCGGGCAAACTCTTCTAAGAGCAGCGATTACTGTATTTTTCTTTGCGGTATTTTTCAAGTATATTTGACCATTACTAAGTGTGTAATCACGGCCTTTCTTCAATCCATGAAGGGAGAGAATTGATGGAGCACACTGTTCAACTGTAGGAATAATGTTATCTTTCGCTTTTAACATCGGACATCATTCTATTCTGCATTTTCTCCCATCAAGTCCACCGCAAGACCATTTGGGCATCGCTCATCAAACCAATGCCAGACATCAAAACGATAAGTGCCGGCAGGAAAACACAAAAACGGCTTTTCTATTTCATCATCATTGTTGATGGGGATTTCAGAAAATCGTTCCCACAATTCAGAAAGAGTGGCAAGGCCGGTATGGTCTTCGCAATCTTCGCACCATGTATCTTCCGTCTCAGCCGGAGTGTTTACATCAGAACAGTATTTGTTCGTGTTTGCATCCACCCATGCCATTACTTGAACATTAGTACCGCCACATTCAGGACAATACAAAGTATCTAATGTATGTTTCATATAATCTGATTGTTAATATTTCCACCACAAACTTCTACATTATCCACAAGGTATGGGCAGTCTTGCGGAAGTTGTATTTCCACTTGTGCGCACTCAAGCTCTTCAGCAATTTCTCCGTTAGATAACTCATAGTTGTCAGGTACAGACAAATCTACACGCACTGTTAGATAAATAGCTCTACTTTCCATATTGAAATTTATTATAGCCGGGCCAGAAAAACTGGCCCGGCAGGAAGAATAAAGATTAAACTGATAGGGCTACAGCAGGGCGAACCACGTTAGTGCTGTACTTGCTGCTGTTGTTGCTGTAACCACTGTAGAAGTGCACGCTCCACGAGCCGTTGGCACTGTACTCAGTGGATGACCAGTACCACTCTTTTCTCATCGGAGAACCACCAACAGCCTCCAGCGCCTTGTTGACTTCCTTTATATTCAGCAGAATGAGATGCAACTGAGCGAGAGATGGAATATACTGTCCTTCTTTCAGGTCAATCTCCGGATTCAATGCCTCACCATAGTCCTTGGTATTGGCTTCACCATCCCAGTCTGTGATTGCATCAAAGAAGTCTGAGTGATAAAACTCCGGAGTGCCACTTTTTTCATCTGCGGTAAGAGCAACCTCTTCACCATCAGCTGCATCGTGAAGCGCAACAGTCGCGATTTTATTACCCATTTTGACAGCCACGCCAATTACCTTGTCGGCGATTGACTTCGGGTCGTCAGTAGATGTGAGGTGCCCACCCTCCAAGACGTAATACACGCCGTCTGACCAGAACTGTTGCTGGGAAGAAGCCGGAGCCTGTTCATCACCAGTTACGAAATTGTACACTTTCTTTGCTTTCTCAACATCGAAGTTGAGGTTGGCTACGATAGCCATTCTGAGCTTTTGAATCTCTGTAAGATTTGCTGCCATTGTAATTTGATTTTGATGATTTATATAAAAAGAGTGGAGAAGTACATAACTTTCCACTCTCGATTATTTGAAGAATAAAATTCTACACATTTACTTTTTTGTAAATACGATATTTCTCAATAAATTGAATTAACGATTTCCCAAAGCAATCCGTATTGTCGATACAAGTGCTTTCCATCCATCCTGAAGAATCTGAAAGTCCTTGCATATAAGCCTTCATTTCTGACTCGGTAGTAAATTCTCGCTTGACGACGCTGTGCGGTGTTCGCATTAGATACTGAACGTCATCCATATCCTCTTCGGTAACAGCCCTTACCAGTTCAGAGCCAAATACCGTATATACGATGAGTTTATTCGTTTTCATCATCTAAGGCTTTAATGTTTAGATAAGCGCAAGCCTCTCTAACATTCTCAAGGAACTGAGGGAAGAAGTCTTGCCATTCCAGGTATTTCCCGATTCTACTTGCAACCTGTTGGAAATCGCCATCAGAAATTTCCGGATCATAGCCGGCATCGGAAATGTCTTCTCGACACAAGCTTACTACAGGCACCTCACAAACGGGCGGCTCCGTAGTAACATCTTTCACATCGTTGGTCTCTGGAATCTCATCTATGATATAGCTAAGATGTCCAAACTCTACATCATCAAGACGCATTTCTTCATTGCCATATTCTTTATCATATCCGTAAATCTCAAGGATGCCATCTACTACCGCTACACGAGTGATGTAGCAATCACAATTAGACTCCCAATGACTATCTCCGGCCATCACAATTGGCATTTGAACTCCTTCTACGTTTTCTCCGTCTTCTGTCTGGAAGCGAAATTCGCCTCCGTGGGCAAGAACAGCCTTTTTAAGTTCCTCTCGCTCTAAGGCTTCAAGCTTTCTGTACTGTTGATAAAAATTTGAATGTCTCATTTTATATTTGGGTCTGGTAAATTTTCAAGTATATCAAGAATACCTCCCAACGAAACATGGTCAAGCTGGATGGCATCTTTGAAGTCTATGCAATCATATTCATCCATGCCGTAAAACTCGATGCCATGATTGCCAAGGATAACCGATGTCACATAGAAAGAACCCTGCCGGCCTTTGTAGTAAGTGTAAGCGTCAACAAGAGGCAGTTCCAATTCACTCAGGTCATCAATCTCAGCAAGGCTTTCATCGTTTTCATCGACAAAATAATATGCACCGCCGTGAGCCTTGATAGCATCCAGTAGTGTTTGATTTGCGTCGTCCTTCAGTGAGAACCAACGCTGGTTCAAATTCTCTATGTTCATAATCTTAATCGTTGATAGGGTAATGCCATTGGGACCAATAAACTTCGTCCCACATAGGATTTTGAGGGTCGTCGCCCTCTTCTAAATCTTGCTCAAACTGTTCTTTGTCACCATCGTAACTTCCATCAATAGCACAGCACTCACAGCAAAAGAAACTGCCAGCAATGTAGTAGCCATCAAATACTGGGAAACCACAATGCTCACAGATACGCAAATCACCAAGAGCGTCATCTTGTTCATACGAATGAAGAATTTCGACAACGGTCTGATTATACATTTCGCCCCATTTGCTGAGAGAGTCATAATTGACTTCCGGACCCTTGGGCGCAAATGGATAGTGCCGGAGCTTCAGAGTTTCTTCCCGCGCTTTATCAAAGGCAACCGCAATAGAATCACCCTCATGCCTCCAATACATAAAACAGTCGTGGCAGAACTTCGTAAAGATGTCCTGCCACTGTTCATTGGTGAATTGATTCATATCGTAATATTTATTCGGGTTGCCAGTCTGTATCAAGCTCGTAGTCACCTGTCGGCTCAAATGTACTCCTGGGAATTTCTTCTTTCTGCATCATTTCATCTACGATGTCGTATGCTTCATCCTCAGAAGACGCTATGACTCGAATTGACCGGGCAAAATTCCAGTGAATATCGACATTTACATAGGTCGGCGGTAAAGGACATTCATCAGCAAAGCAGCCATACCATTGCAAAAGGGTTTCTGCATTGTCATATTTCTGATGCTGTAAGTCAAGATAAGTATCTTGTATATAGTTGCTAACTTTATGCTTTGAAGCATCAGGCTCGTTGGCAAACCGTTTTTTTGCCATCGTCACAGCCTTTACCCATAAGCCATCCTCTTTAGCTCGCTCTTCACAATAACTGTCCCAAAAGGACGTAAAGAAGTCGCAGACCTTTTCAGCCTTGATGCCAAAGTTGTTCTCATAATCAGAAACAAATATGCTTCCGAGTATTATTTGTTGACGGAGGGGCCACAGGTATTCATCCTTCAGCCACCCGTTTTCATCGAAGCAGTCTTTTGTTTTCATATTTTTGCAAATGTTATAAGAGCCTGATACATTTGTTCTCCGAGGTCATCCCAGCTAATCATTTGCTGAAGGTCTTCGTCGTAATTGGCAGTTTCGCCAGCGAAAAAATACGCTTGGTCACGTATTTCATCAGCAATAGCCTGACGTCGAAAATTATTAGGCTCCTGTTTATAATCTTCAAGTAGCTCTGATATGGGAGTTTTGAACTCACCACATACCAAACAAATGTATTCCATATCGCTTGGTCCATCGCCTAACAGGTCGAGCTCTTCTCCGTTAGGTAGAGGAAATAAAAGTTTCATTAGTCAAACAGTCCTGGGATTTCCGGCTGAGCGGCAAGCACAGCCTTTCGTTTTTGTTCTTTCTCATACTCCTTGACATAATCAAGGAACTGTTCTTTATAATCTTCCCAGTCATCTATTGTATTATAACCGGGACGATAAGGGTCGGGATGACGCATAGGATGCTCTACTGCCCAATCAGTATATACAGAGCCGTATTTGAGATAAACCTCCCACTCATCTTTTGCGTCGTCCGTTTCAGGCTCTACGCAATGATAATCGGTGCTTTCCAGTACATATTCGTACTCAGACTCATTCAAGCCTTCAATTTCTTCCGGTGCCATCAAACTAAGCAGATACCCAGTGAAATAACTGGTGTAATGGTCATTTGAGGGGTCATACATCAGCCCAAACCATTCTTCGATGTCATTGCTCATAAATGACCAAAAACCGTCACAGCTCGTGTGGTATTTTTTGATTAGCGCAGCCAGCTCAGTACGATATTCTGGCAAACTCCCTAATTGATTCAAGCGTTTAACGAGAGCATCATAATCAGGCACCTCAAAAGTTGCATAAATACGGTCAGTCCTGAAATTATACTCTTTCGGCGAATCGATGAAATAGCCTATATATTCCATAGGAACGCCAAGACAATTCTCAATAATCTTAGCGTAGTCTTCTGCAAATAATTTGGCAACCTTATCTCTATAATCAGGACCAAAACCCCAATCGTCAATGAGATTCAAGCTTTCAAAGTCTTCATGCTCACCATATTTCATTTCATGGATTTCTATCCACTCGTTCTCGCTTTGATCCCAGATACCTTGATAAAAGCCGGTAAAGCTGGGCACTTGTAAATCCAGTCTCATATTTCAAAAGCTTTCAGGGTAAAGAGTTCTGGCGATATTGTATGCAAGCTCTTCATAACAGAGCCAGCATATAAACACATAATGAGGCAGATGCTTATCGTTGCGGACAGGTTCGCCTATACCTTCCTCAAAGTCTTCTACAAACTCTTCCAAGTCATCAATATGGTCGATGTAGAAACGCTTACAATCGGAATTGTAGATGAACATCCCAATCATGCCTGACGAGCAACCGCCATAAGAAAGGTCATGGAAAAATCCATACGGTGTATCATATCCTTCAGCATGGCCTGCCATATCTTCGATAAGTTCATCTACAAAATCATACTTTTCCGTGTATGCTTGCTTGAACATCTCAGTCAGGAATGTTTCAGTGTCCGGAAGGTCGTCAGCAAGAATAGAATGGTCTGCACGATAGCCAAAGAAGTGTTCGTAAATTTCCTCCGCATCCTCCTCACCCTTAGCCATCAGCCAATCGTAAGGTGTTTCTCCTTCATCAAAATAATCCTCTATGGTTTCTTCCTCGCCGATAAACAATTCCATCAGGCGTTTTGAGTCGTCTTGGTGGTCTTCAATATATTCTGTCCACCAGTTAATTACATATTGTTCAAATGTCTGTTCCATGTTTTTTAAGAATTTGGTTGTTCCCAAAGTATTTCTTGATTATTCGCCAAACAAGCCGTCTTTCAGCCATTTTTCTTGAGAGTATTCTTCGATTACTTTTTCTACTTCTTTTCTCTTATCTCCATTGAGAACGAGAAACATTACTCCGAGCCCATCTGCTCCTTTCAGAACAACCGCCGTTTCGTTTCTGTCTATTGCATAACTAATATAACCAACACCAAGATCAAGCACCCTGTTATAGGCAAATATCCTTATACCGCAAACATCAATCGGCTGCTGCGCTTCAAATTTCGTTTCCATGTTGCTAACCATTTATTTGATGACATTTGTCTAAGTTCTTTTGCATTATTCTGGCGTGTGATGACCACCATAGTTTGTACACCGGGGTTTCAATGTTGAAGTAACGCTTCCAGAAGTGTTTTGCAATCCATAACAACGACCTAACAATCACACGGCAAATAACCATGAGAATGTCGCCAGTGAAGGATAATATGCGAGACTTGAGTGTTTCTGAGTTTTGATTGTTGTTTGCCATAATTACAAATTTTCTGAGTTTTGAACGAATGTAAATACTTGTTGCCAATGGCAAGAAAGGCTGTCGTTTAATACAAGCGCCCCGACCATTTCCTTGCCGGATTTTATTGAGTCAATCACGCTTTGATATGTCACGGAGTCCACGATAATTTCAACGTCAAACAGGTTTGCGTCGGCATCATCGTAGCGGATGCAATATGCGCCGTCACGTTCATACTCCTCCAGAACATACTCGGAGCTGAAGAACATACCCGACACAGGGTCATTTTCCTCCAGATATGTTTCTTCCGTTTCGGGCTTATTAAGCGTTGCCTCGTTCTCAATGTGGGCAAAAATAAGTTGTGCTCCCACGACTATCGCCAAGAGAGCACAGAAAATTGTTGACGCTTTCACCTTCATTTGTGTCGGGTGTTTGCATAGTTTGTGTACACGCCATTGCTTGTGCAAGTGGCAACCAATATCGCTTTGTGAGGCTTGCCCCACAGGGAATATCTTACTTTTTTCATTGCTTTTGGGGTATAAAAATAGCCGCAACCAGATTGCTCCGATTGCGGCTATTGACATGATTATGAACTATTTTATAACGCTTCTAAAATCCTTCTCGCTCTTGCTTCCACACGACACTCAAACATAAGTTTCTCAGATTTAATGCGCTGGGCATTGGCTTCCTCAAAACTGATGCGACACCGACCAGCTTTCTTGCTTCGGATAGGTCGGGCAAGGTCGTAAAATTCCTGCTCTTTCCGTCTTGCGGTTTTGATACGGCGATATTCGGCATCAGACATGGGCGTGTCGTATGCTTGTGAGCAAAGCGGGGCTGTGAGTGTGCTATATATGCGCTTCCAGTTGTCCCAAGTTACCAAAGTTGAGCCTTTGCCAACCCAAGCGATAGAATATCCGCTTTTGAGCATCTGACCGAGGTGCTTTGCGTAACAAACCTGACGCATCACAGGCTCTATGCGCACTTCCTTTTTGCCCTTCATGCACACCATGACTTCCTGGCTTGTCTGTATATTTGCATCCAGCGTTTGCCAAAATTTTTGCGACAATTTTTGTCCAAGTCCTGCCGCCATATCATAGAGCATTTCCCACGCTTTTTCGCTTACATGGGACGTGTATTTTTCCGCATCTGTCGGGGCGGTTGCAATGCTTTTGAGCGCAGATATTTGCGCATCCGAGAATATATTTCCGAGTTTCATGTTCTTTGAATTGACCGGCTCCTTGGACCGGGGGAAAATCTGAAAAAGTTACGCGTTTAGGGCTTTGCTACCACGTTGCGACACACAACAAGTGGACGCGAATGTAACGCACGACGAGCATATATGTGCGAGTGGGCGCATTGCCTATGTGGACGCAATTTGCAAGTGGACGCACAACGCATCGTGGGCGTGCGTGCTTGCATAAGAAAGCCACCCAACCCCGAAGGGCTGAGTGGCAGTCGTATTGCGGTCGGTAAGTTATGCGGCTTTTTCGTCGGTTGCACTTTCGGGAACTTGTACGGGTGCCGGTTCAGTTGCAGTGCCCACAGCGGCATTGTACATGCTTTCAGCCTTGGCGAGGATAGCACTGCGGAGGTTGGCTTGCTTTGCAATAGCCTTTGCCGTTGTCTTGAGCAGTTCGGAGAGTGCTTCACCCTCAGCCGTGAGCAGGGGCGAGGTTTTCTTAACGTTGAGGTTGGTGTGTCGGAGCAAAAGCCCGTCATCAAGTGTGAGTGCGTTCTTGAGTTTGCCGTCGCTGTCGGTCTTGTACACCACGTTACCTGCAAGCCAACGTGTGAACGTGCTCTTGGCGGTCAGCTTGGTTTCGATTTGCTCACCGTTCACAACCACGATTTTGAAAGCCGTGGCGAAGCCGTTACGCTCTTGTGCGTCTGCCACCATGAGAGCGAGCAGGGGGAGCAGGATGCCGTCACCAGATGCACGGCGTACACCTTCGACCGCCATAAACTCGGTCACTTCTTGCATCTCGCCATCGATGCGCTTCTTTGCGTTACGCAGGAGCACCGCTGCATTTGCGGGCATTGTGTTCACGTTGAGTTCGCCGAAAGTTACGTTGAACTTAATGTTGTTTGCGCTGTTTGACTTGTTCGTTTTAGCCATAATCATGTCGCTTGGTCCTTGTACCTGTGTGTAGCCCACACACCGCTTCCGTGTGTCGGGTGATTGAAAAATTACGCTTGACTCTGCCTGTCGCATTGCTACAAAATGCAATTTTCGCCTTGTCACGAGCGTACACAATTAGGACAGAAGTCCGTATGTACGGGGGCATTAAGCGTGTCAGCATGACTATGCAGTTTAGACCCTTTTACCCTATGCGTACTCAATGCGTCAGACGTAAATTTCCGCTACTCTCCGAGGGCTATCTTGTGCTCACGTTATGCGCCATAAGGCTCACACAACGCTTGTCGCATAATCAATCATGTCAAAGAACTTGTTGCCGTACTTTCGGACACCTGCCGATGTCGATTTCGGACGTTGCAAATATAGGGTCGTAAGTTGTTGATTTCCAAATGTTTTGCGAGAAATTTTTTGAAAAACTTGGCGCGTGAGGCGAAGCCGGCGCGTGAAAAGTTTCGTGGGCAGAGGGCGCGTCAAAATGGGCTCGTCCACGTGACCTGGGCATGGACGCCTCATAGTGGGCGCACCCATTTTGCGCATCCACCTCCACGTATCATGGGCACCCACAAAACACTCACGAAAATGTGGCCACGTAAGCACGTGCGCACCCATAAATTCACGCAAATTTGGCCGTCCATTCGCACCCATATTTGGACGCACGTGGTAGCCCACAAATTGCGTCCACACGTAACCACTCGTCCACACGATTTTGGGCATCCAGACATACCCACTCACTCCCACATTTGTCCACGCTCGCCCATAAAGTTTTGGGCACCCAAACAACGGATGGACTCCCACGTTTCAGGCAATCTTTGGGCGACCACGATTTTTGTGGGCTGTCAGGCACTATTCTGGGCATCCACAAAATTGGGAGCCAACGCACACTCTTGGACATCCAAAGCCGACAATCGTTGGGCATCCACACATAATTGTGGAAGCACACGAGTTATTGTGGGTAGCCATGCGATATTATGGGCGACCACAAGATTTTCTGAGCGTCCACGAAATTGTGTTAGCCGTCCACGAGAAGTCATGGACGCTCATACGTGATATATGGACATCCAGCGTGTATCGTTCTGCGCTCCCACGTGTTACAGGTGGGCTCACACGTTATTTGCATGGGCACACACGAGATTTCATGGGCGTACATGGCTGTACTCGTTGGACAACCACACGCAACATTATGCGCATCCACCAGCGTTATATCGGACGTCCACAATATTGCGTGGGTACCCATCACGCTTGCTTGGTCGCCCACGAAAAAATTGGAGCCTCATGCGTTTTGTTGGGCTACCACGTGAACTATCTTGGGCTCCCACGTGTTGCGTCGTGGATGCGTATGTCACGCACGTTGGCACCCATGCACATACACGACACGCATTGTGGGCGTGCATGACTGCGTATGGGCACGAGTGAGCGCACACTTGCACGGATGGACGCATATATGCACACGCACACACGAATGTGGGCACGCATATACGCTATATGGGCGCACACGCGTGAGGAACGGCAACAACCCCCTACCCAAAGGGTAGAGGGCGATGCAGCAACCGGCTTTGCGATGGTTTTATAGCTTTGCTATAACGGCTTCGATGAGGGTCTTTGCCTGTTTGGGTTCGGCTTTGCCCACAAGTTTGTCGAAGTCACCCGAAGGGTGAAGGTTGAGGAACACCGTCTTTGCGACCTCTTCGAGGTCGAGGTTTGCGAGGTCGGTGCCTTTGGCGTGCTTGTAGCCCTTGCGACTGGCGAAGCCAGCGAGAAGCGAGTACGAGTAGGGTCGGATGTTCGGTTGCAACTTTGTTGCAAGTTTCTGGGGTTTGCCGTTCTTGTCGGTCGTTTTGCCAAAGGCAAAGCCTTCGTTTTCGTCCTTCCCAAAGGCTTCGCCTTTGACTGCCATTGCGAGCAGGGTTGCCGTGTGGTCAAAGACCACAGCCCACATTTCGCGAGTTTCCACTACACGAAGTGTAGTGCCCTTTTGGGCATTAGCGGTTTCGGACTTGGTAACAACTACGTTGTTAGCGACTACGTTTGCGGTGTTTTTTGCAGAATTTGCCATGATTTGAAAATTTTGATTTTGCCGAAACCCGTCGGCGGCGGTTTGTCGTGATTGACGGTGCAAAGGTAGGGTCGAAACTGTGCGAGCTACGTGCCTGTCTCTTCGCCTGTTTCCGCAAGCATAATGCGCAGGAGAAAGGGCGCGTGAGAGTCTTAGCGCGTCCAGCGCGAGTTTCCCTGCGTGTGTGTACAGCCATGCGCTTGCCCACACCAGGGCGCAACACATGAGCGTATGGGCGAGCACACACTTGCACGTCATGGGCGTACACTCAGGCGCAGTTTGGCGCATTATGGGCGTGCACGATCGCGAGTGTGCGTAAGTGGGCGTACACGTTACGCATCTGGGCGCACTTGGGCATCCAGGCACGTTATCGTGGGCGCACATGTACACGTCCATGCCCGACCGCATACGCAACACGCTGGCACTCAGGCACTACCACGCACGCATTATGGGCGCACAGTAGTCGTGACCGCACACACTTAGGCACAACGGGTGGGCGCAGGAGGGAGTCCGTGTGTGAGTGGCAATTTCTTTCAGAAATTGGGGTGCTGGGAGGGGTCGCACAACCGCCCATGCGCTTGCCTGAGTGCCCACGTGAGCGTGCGTGGGCGTAAACCCGAAGGGTTTCACTTTTGCACAAAGTGAAAGTCACAATGTGTTGATTTTCAAGCATTTGTCGCCTATCGTATGGGTGCGCCCACGCAGGATTGCTACCACGTGCCCACTCGCGGTTGTTAATCGCGCACGCACGCAAAAATACGCGGGTGGGTGTGCCCGATGGTGGGGATTCCATACATATACTCCGGCCCAATTTTTCAAATCCGTTTTTCATAACAGAATTACTGGGTGCCTAAGCAATGTCCCACTGCCACTCATTCCTGTTAGAACGAAATCCTTCCAGTAACACATTATTATATATAAGCTTATCATCTCTAAACCTGTTGCTTCCAATTTTTCACCTTTGCCATATACAATCTCCTAATATGTTAATCTCAAAATTTTTCCCAGAACCCATTTTTCAAATCGTTTTTTGGAATATAACGCTTATTTTCCGATTGCTATTTGCACACTTTCCAAAATTATGAGTACCTTTGCACAAAAATTGATATATTCATAATCCCACAGCAATGAAATCACAGTTTCAGACCCTATCTTTTCTCTCTAATTATGCCCCGAAAACATCATTAGATGCTGAATTTATAAATTCGTTCTTAGTACAACGCTTCCAGATTACCCCTAAAACCCCCGTATTCGCCCCAAATCCCGGCGCAAACCTTATAGACGTGCAATCTTTCGTCTCGTGGTTTGAAAGTGGCTTAAACGCGCTAAAAATGGCTCGTTTCAAAAATGAAGTTGTTTTGCTGGGCAATTGCACTCTTGAGACTTGTGAAATCATCGGTGCCCTTCTTGATGACGGCTCTATCAGCACAGAAATCCGTACCGTTGCCAAAGAGGAAATATCTGATGCCTCTAACGAAGACATCCAGCAATTCTATGATGTCCTCTTCACAGCCAATCTCCAACCTGATCCCAACAAGCTCCGTCTCGTTTCCAAATATATTCCCAATCCGGGCGACCGAGTAATCTTCTACGATTATTCGCTGGAAGTTCAAGGTGTTGGTGTGGTTCGCCATATCGATTCAGAACATGATGTAATGTTCTATTGCTATTTTACCTATCCAACCCCCGACCACCCCAAACAAATCGGTTATTCTCTTGCTGAGACTCCAGGATATGACATTAGAACAATGGTATTCGAGAACATCGACCAAGACAACACATCAACTACACTTGGAAACTCTACCAGTTGTTTCCGACGTCTTGGAAAAGAGTTGGAGAAAGTCGGAAAGGTCTGGAAAAACAAAACGCTAAGAATCGAACCGCTGGAAGTAAAAGTACCAATTGGAGAAACGTATTTTTATATCACGGACAAAATGGAAGTAAGACAAGAAAAAGAAAAGGGAACTCCAACGTCACACCTCCGTTATCTGTCCGGCAACTATTTCACCACTCACAAAGCCGCCATGACAATGCTAAACATCTTTAACGAAATGCTAAGGGATTATCTCGCTTCTGATAAGTGGCCAGAACTGGACGATAAAGACAACGACTGAAAACGACAATGCCCGACAAGACTGGAAACAATCATGCCGGGCATTGTTATATGCTTCATGTATTACTGGAGCGCCTGATGTGCAATAGTGTCTGTATAACCGTTTCGCTCATTCCATTCCACCACATTCTCCGCTGAGAAGATGTATGCTTTCTTGTGTACTCCATCACAAGGCTTGTATTTGTTGCATAGAACGCCTGTGAGCTCATTATATCCCACGGATGATAAATTATAGCACCAAGGTTTCAAAAGATGGTCTGGAAGCCCGCCACCGCTTTCTAAGGTCGTTCCTCTGCCGTCAGTAAACTCATCAATCACATTTTCTTCGCCTGAGATAACGAAGTCACGATAGAAAGTCTTGATTGCAATTTCCATTGGAGAAAGGCTGGAATCATCGGCAGACAAGATAAGGCTTATGAGTTTTTTATTCTGGGAGTTCTTTGTTTTCTTATCTCCTCTGCTGGCAGTAAACACATCGTTTGCCTCAATATCATAGAAGCGGTCAATTGCAACCCTCAATGCCGGCACCGACTTGTCTTGCATGGTACATGGAATCCACTGGAAGATTTCGTATGGATTAAAGTCCTGGAAGGATTTGAACCCAAACTTAACCTCCCATTCGTTGTTGTCTCCATAAACATACTTGCCTTGTTCGACGGCCCCAACCATATCTTCATAGATATTTTGAGCAAGAGAATATATTTCATCTTGTGGAAGTGCAGCCCCGATCATCTCTTTCCAATCTGTTGACTGAGGTTCTTCTTCCACTTCACCTTCTTCATCTATTCTGCTGGAAGGATGATAGTGGTCACAATATAAATCAAAGATACCCCACCAAAATTGATACAGAAAGAAATCTACTGGGGATTTGACAACCTCATCAAGACAGTCAACAATCTCTTTAACCCTTTCAACCTTTATGAAAGGTTTGTTACGATAAGAGTTCCTTGCCCTCATCGACCTTTCTGCCCTTTTTAAGTTTTGCTGAGAAAGTTCTTCTATCTCCTCCGAATCTTCTTTTATATCTTCTGAAAGTTTATCAAAGTCTATAACCTCAACCTTTCCAAAACCTTCAAAACCTTTTTGAATATCTCTGGAATAATCTTCATCGGAATCTTCTATGACCTCGTTTTTTTGTTGCTCGTCCCGTTTATTATATATTTTATTATTATATATTATTACTGTGCTGCAAAAGTGCAACATTTTTGAGGCTAAAAGTTGCAAAAGTGCAACACTCAATGTTGCAGAAGTGCAACACTTTTCTGGACCAAAAATAGAGTCTTTGGGGAAGAAACCGGTTTCAAAAGCAATTTTTATAGCGTCAATTGCCTCATGTTGCAAAAGTGCAGCAGGAAAGTCCTTTATAAGCTCTGCAAAAGTGCAGTAAGTATTGCACAAGTGCAGCGTTTCGGCTATCGCTTCTGCAAAATGTTGCACTTGTGCAACATTGAAGGCTTCCATAGGGATGTTGCACTTCTGCAACATTTTATGGTCTTCATTATAAAAATGCTGCACTTCTGCAACATTTTTCGCTTCTGATTCTGAAAATGCTGCACTTCTGCAACATTGAGAGACAAGGATAGAACTTCCAGAAACTCCTAATAATTCAGAACGGCATTGCACTTTTGCAACAATACCATTTTTCTCTAATACTTGAATACCAATTTTGGTGAAGTCGCCAGCGAATTTTTCCCTTTCTGCATTATTGAGCGATTCGTAATGTTGCAGAAGTGCAACATATTGGTCGCACATCATTGATATGCCGTTTTTATGCTTCTTGATTAGCCCAAGAACTTCCAGTCTTTCAAGTGAAGATGGAATTGTACGGTATATGTTCAAGCCGGCCATGCGTCCGAGTTGCCGTTGAGATAAAATGATTGTTTGGTTATCAAGTGAACTCGCCAACTGTTTTCTGACAATATCAAGAAGACATTGAAACAGCATCCTGTCTGATACATTCGGGAATAGTTGGTTGTTCGCATGGTAGTGCAAGCCATACCCAGCATACAGAGCTTTTTGATTAGGCTTTGACATATTTCATTACGATTACTTTGTTGATCATTTGTTTGATTTTCATATACCCATGCTTCTTTGCATATCGGCCAACATTGGCGTTGTTGGGAATGAACCACGGATTATCTTCAGCAAAAGCTGCGGCCATTTCATCGAATGTCATTTGAGGTTTGAACTTATTTTCCATATTATTTGAATTTACTGTTTGTTTACGAATAGGGTTTTATCGATTTGAATAGGTGAATTATCCCAATTTTTCAGATAATTGTTTTAGAACGATTTGTCTGATTTTATCTTATTTTTGTTTTGCAATCTCTGTCAGATTCTTGATGATGTTCACACATTCCTGAGCCTTTTCATATTCTTCATTTGCCACAGCCCGTTGCTTGATGTCATCAATGAAAGGGATCATACAAATGACAATGTTCTGAAGGGCGTATGAAGTATGATTCATAAATGCGCCGGTCGTGCTGAACGATTGATTGAGGGCATTACACATTTCATTGAGTGCCCGGATTGTGTTTGCTTCTTTTTCGTTACTGTGGTCAACGTATTGCGCAACCTCTTTTAGAGTTTCTGTTACGATATTGAGGGCATTATTCGTTGCTCGCTGTTCGCGTTTCATGTCCAATACATTCCAAAGTATTGCCACGAGAAGGATATAAATGATGATGTTGGCCATTGTTATTGAATCCATATTTGTTTATGAAACTTGGGCAGTTTTCACCGCCAATTTGATAATCTTTTGGTATTATATTCCACGGTTCATCTGGTTCTGCGATGTCGGCCCGGTACCACAAGCAATGGTATCGGTCGAAGCATCCCTTTGATAGGCACATTTCAGCATTAAATCCGATAACCCTGCGGTATTCATCTCGTGTGATGAATTTGTATTGATCTGGAACCAACTGTGAGAGTCTTGCAGGAATTGCACCGCGAAGAACCATGCCGGTTGTTGCATATACCTCTTTGGTTCCGGTTTTCACGACGAATTGCAATGTCTTCGCTCTGGTTTTGCTGAGTGGCAGCAGATTTAATGAAGAGGTCAGTTTATACAGTTTACCACTGACAACAATTGTGTCTGGTTCCGGGGCGTTGAGCCAATTTATCCAGTAGGCACAATCAAAGCACATCTGCTCGTTTCTCATTTTAGAAACCAGCGGATTTTTGATTGAGCGGAAGGCTTCAAGGTCTTCTCGCTTGCCGCAATATGAACAAGTGATAAATGTATGCGCCATGCCCTTGTGGATAATGACCGGTATGTGTGGAGTATAAAATTATGCAAGGGCACAACTGGGTGTGCTTCAATTTGGGTGCCTTGATTAAAGGCTGATAGAGGCGAAGATTCCGGCCACCTCTTCTTGTGTGATTCCGATATAAGTCTTTGTAACCTGAATAGAACTGTGATTGAGAATCTTGTTGAGAAGAATCAAACTTTCGGCACTATGTTCGCTTTTGTCATAAACATATCTACCGAAGGTCTTACGGAAAGTGTGAGTGGAAAAATTATCAATGCGCAGTTTGTACTTATACTTGAACTCTTTAAGTTTAATATTTACATACTGAATGGTCATTGGTTTATCGCCTTGCGGAGATGCCATGATGTAGTCTTTCTTGTCCGGGCGTCCCAATAGTTCCCATAATTCATGGAAGTTTTTTTGAACCGAGGGGTTAAATGGAATCTGGCGCGTCTTTTTTGTCTTTTGCTCAACAATAGTTACTGATGAAACACCCAGAATATCTTTCCATCGAAAGCGAAGTGTATCTGATGCTCGACAGGCTGTACAGAACGACAGTCGGGCATACATTTCCCAGCGATAGTCTCCGTCTTTATGAAGGCAATCCAGGAATCTTGTGAACTCATCATAAGGAAGATGGTCACTGGTTGTAATTTGATTTTTCTGTCCCATATTATTTATACTTTCATTTTTGTGCTGCAAAGTTACATAATGAAAATGAAACTTCAAAAAGATTTATTGAAAATCTATCTTTTTGCAGCAAATTATTTTTAAGGTAAGAGAAAAACCACTGACTAAAATATGATATAATAGTCAGTGGTTCAATGAATAATAGCTCTTTATAACTGTTTGAATGTTTCAATTGTAAAAATTGGGATGCCGAGTGATTTTGCTTTTACAGCCTTGCTCGAAGACGAATTGATGTCTGCCACAATTAAATGGGTGGTGTTTTTGGACACACCATTAACCACCTCTCCTCCCTGTGCGGCAATTTCTGCTTCCAGTTCTTTGTCACGGACACCGGTAAAACAAATTTTCATTCCTGCGTATTTATTGCCTGTTGCTTTCTTCGGCTCTTCCATAGGGAGAATCTTTAGTTTATTGCGGGCCACAAAATCATAGAATGGCACAATGCCTTTAAGGAAGGATTGCATGGTTTTGTTTAGGGCAAGGAACTGAGGTGTCTGATCAAATCCCTCTTCAGTGAATACATAGCCATGTGTAAATGCAAATCTGTCATTTTCGGATAGATTTGAAACGATACTTTTTGCTTTGACTTGTCCTATACCCAAGAAACAATCGCTGGCGTGCATGAGCTTGATGACGTCAACGCCGTCGCGAATTTTTTTGTTGGCGGTCAGGATTACATTGGCTATTGATTCGCCAAATCCATCGATGAGCATGAGTTCATCAAAAGTGATGTCAAGAATCCGCTGGAGGGTGTCATATCCGGCCTTGAACATTTTGGCAATTGTTTCTTCACCCATTTGCTCCGCTTCCAGCGTGGTATAGAAGTGTACCACCTTGGCCAGTTGGATGCCTGGACAATTTGGGTTGGTACAAATCAGTTCAACCTTTGAATCATTCCATTTGGTAGGCTGGCCGCAATTGGGACAATATAGAAGACCGTCGCGTTGCTTTATCATCGTTTCAGCCGTAGCTTCTTCCATGACATTGAGAATTTTGGGAATGACGCCGCCAGAACGTGTTACAGCAATGCGTGCCCCCGGCCCAATGCTATTTTCAAAGATATATTTAGCGTTGTAACCTGTTGGGTTCTCCATTGTGCAGTCGCCAGTATTAACTGCATCTATGTTGACTACTGGTTTTAGTGTGCCGGCTTTGCTAATTTTCCAGTCAATACCCTTCACGGTTGTCTCAAATACGTCAGTAAAATCTGGGTGTTTGTAGGCAATTGCGTACAGGGGGTTGCCGGTAGTTTGCTGTCGTCCGATTGTTTTCCAAAGCAGGATGTCATCCAAATAAATAACAAGTCCATCGATGTAAAAATCCTTGCGCCATTCTTTGAATAATTCAGCAAGTTTCGCTTCGTCAAGTTCTGCAACAGTTACTACTGTACCATAGATGTGTTGATGATATTTCTCACAAAGAGTTTGGAATAGTTGAGTGTAGGTTTGGAAATTGTCAAGATCCTGTTCGCTTACACCGTATCGGTAGAATGTGGTATGCCGCAAGAGTTTTGACGGCTCATCACGATTTATGAAGCCGGCTACGGTATTACGAGGCGATTTGAATTTTTCTCCTGTAGAATCTGAAGCCCTTCCAGCTAATTCTTGCTCCCATGTTTTACAATCAAAGACCAATTCTCCGAAAGTGTAGTGAAGGTCGCTTGCCCCATCTTCTTTGTGTAGTGCCAACAAGTCATAGTGCGGAGAACAGTCTTGACCCTCGTTGTCGGCGCCACCTCTTGAATACACCTTTTTGGATATTTCATCTCTGAGCCAAGAAACTCCATCAAATTTGGGAGTGATTACCAATTTGGCTGTTTCCGGAATTGCCATTGAGCTAAGCCATTGTTTGATGTCGGCTACTGATTTTACTTTATTCAGCGATTTCATAGGAATTGGTAGCTTCACTTTACGGTCTTTATTAACTATGACCGGTTCTATGTGCTGAAACCATTTATTGCCTGGGTCAAGCTCCTTCAGTTCATCAATCAATTTGTCGTATTCAGCATCCGATATTTGCGGTGTACCTTTGCGATATTCCTCATTGTATTTGGTTATTTTTTTAACGAGGTCGGCAATATATTTTTGAGTATTCATCTTGTATATAGTTAAGGGAGGATCAACAGACCCTCCCTGATTTACTGTAAGTGTTTATTTGATACCGGTAGAGTTGAAACCGCCTTCGCCACGTTCTGTTGAATCAAGGGAGTCAGTTTCCTCCCATTCAATTTTCACGTATTCTTTAGCAACGATTTGGCAAATGCGGTCGCCATTATTGACAATGAAAGGTTCTGTACCAAGATTGTGAACTATAGCCCCAACATCGCCACGGTAATCTGCATCCACGGTGCCAGGTGCATTTGTCAGGGTGATTCCATGTTTGAGCGCAAGCCCTGAACGAGGTCTGACTTGAAGTTCATAGCCTTCAGGAAGCTGGATGTTGATACCGGAGTGAATCAGTTTGCGCTCACCGGGCATGATGGTTATCGGCTCATCAGTGAACGCACGAAGATCCATGCCGGCTGACATCGGGGTTGCATACTGAGGTAACTCATTATTTGAGTGATTGATGACTTTTACCTTGATAGTTTTCATTTCTTATTACTTTTAGAGTATTGTTTATATTTCATTCCTTTACGTGACATACTGGCTGTAGGATAGTATGTTCGAGTGACCCCGCACATTTTATCATATTCTTCCAATTTCAAAGTGCCGTAATCGCTTGCCTCTATTTCAATGTCTTGAGCCAGAAACCGAAAATAAAGTCCACAACTGGATATGCTGCGACCAGTGCAAGCCGAATAGATAACAGAGTTGGCTGTCTTAAAGGCTATGCCCGCAGCGGTCAATGAATGAAAGTAGCCAATAAATCTTTTAAGAGGACTAAAGACCAGAACTGGATTGCTGGTTTTATTGCTTAGATTTTTCTTCATAGCTACTTATCTCAGTAAGGACTTTACTGGACAAGCGGGAGCGTGCTGCCGATACAAGGTATGTATCTGAAACGGCAACCCCGTGCGCAAATAGCTCAAAAACTCTATCGCACATATATGCCAGAAAGTCAGGTTCGACAAATGCTATGAACAGAAACAGAAATGTTCCATCAATTAGAAAATGCCCTTCTTCGTTGATGAGACATATTTGGTCGTCTCCAATTTCGTATGTATCGCAAAGCGATTTGATTTGATAGCGATACTGATTAAAGAATGGCTGTATGGGCTTGGGTTCTGTCATTTGAGACAGATAGTATGTGGCATCAAAATACGAGTGCCCAGATTCGCTTTGACCAAAGAGCAAGTTAGGAAATTCAGGAAAGGATTGCTCTTTACACTGGAGTTTGATTTCGCCTTTCCCAGTCTGACCCAACATCAGCTAAGGGAGAAATTCTCAACCTTACTTTTATGTACGTCAAGCGGCCAATAAATAGCTTCCGTCTTGTCAAATTTGGTGTCTCGGATTACAAAGTCCGACATAGTTTTACCCAGATGTTTGTTGATTTTCTCGTTTGCGTCTGCATTGGAAAGTGCCGGCACATAAAAATCTTCGATTGTTTTCTTTTCCTTGCCACTTTTTTCGTCAAGAGTTAGGAACATTACCTTGACCATATAAAGGCCAACTCCAGATGTTTCGTCTTCTTCAAAAAAGTTGCAATAAAAATCTTTCACTGTTTGCTCTTGGGCAAGAGTGTCGTTGAATAGAACATCGGAAATCTTGGTTTTGATGATTTCATAGTGAACGCTTCCGAATTGGGTGCGGTTCAGAGAAGATATGATTTCGTGTACCAGCATTTCAGCTTCGGTATAGCTCGTTGCCAGTATCAGTTCCTCAATCTTCTTTTTACCCAAAGCACCGTTTGGAAGCTCGACTGTACATTCCGTTTTTACGCGGAAATAGCTACGCTCTTTTTCTTCCATAATGTTTTGAATTTGAAGTGAAACTTGATTTGTCGCTGCAAAGGTACATAAAAAATTCAATATAACAATAATAAAATTAGTCTTTTTGATATAATATATTTCTATTATCGTTGATTTATAGGGATTTATAACAAAAACAACAAATTAGATTTTTATATTCGACTCTTTTTATTGGATAATTGTGTGTTTGGTCTTAAAACAAAATCATCTTGAATTTTCTATTCTTCAGAAAGTAAACATAGTAACAAATGGCTAACGCAGAATTATCAGATAAAGAGCTCATCACGCAAAAGCTGGAAAGCATATTTATGACCAGCAAAAAAAGCGTGCAGGAGTATGTTAGGGAAATCGAGCGCAGATGTCGATTCCAATCTTCATATCGTCACCTACAGAACGGTACGGTGTTGGATGACCGTGGCCGTTTGATAGACATTTATGATGCTTGTGTGCAGCAAGACGCCCATCTGAGGGGTGTTATGGAAACTTTGTTCTCCCAGATTGTTGGAGAGCGGTTTATGATGGCAAGTCAAAATGAGAAAGGGAAATATACCAAAGACATAGCTGCTACCAGAAAAATTCAGAATACTGAATTTTTGAAGATTATACGTGGTATAGCAGAATCAAAACTATATGGCTATACAGGATTAGAGTTTTTGGTTAATCCAGAAGCAGAACGCGGTGGTCTTCAGGTCAACTATGTGGAGCGTCGTAATATCTTGGCAGACCAAAGAAAAATTGTGCAGCGTCAAGGTATTTGGATGCCACAGTGGAGTTTTGATGACCCTAAATATTCTGACCACTATGTACTTATTAACAGTGGTGAATTGGGACTGTTCTCGGCTGTCGCTCCTTTGATTTTGGCTAAAAAATTCACTTTTGCCAATTATGTCAATTTTTCTCACACATACGGTCAGCCTATTATTCATGGCAAAACTGAGTCTGAAAACACTGTTGACCGCAAACGAATGGCGAATGATATTGCGAGTGCGGCTCAAAATAAGGTAATTGTTACCGGCCTTAATGATGAGGTTGACATAAAAACATTCACCATGTCGAACTCTGAGCATGTGTTCACTGGGCTTATTTCAATTGTGGATAAAGATGTCTCCAACCTTATTCTTGGATCAGAGTCTATGGCGGGAGCAACCCAGTCGTATGTAGGCGCAACCAGAGCGCATGAGAATATCTTCAGAGACCGCATTGAGGTGTATCGCGATTACATAGAACTTGTAATGAACGAGACCGTAATACCTCGTTTGGTTCGTTTGGGCTATTTACCGGATGGACTGGAGTTCAAATATTCTAAGCGCATTGAGATGTCCGACGAAGACCGCATACGCCTCTTCCAGAACCTCACTACATCATGGGAAATGGATCCAGAAACAATTGAGCAAGAGTTTGGTGTGAAGGTTAAACGACAACTCAACGTGATGGACGGCATGGCTGGTAGTCCGACTGGCGGTGGAAGTGGCGCGGGGTATAGCCGTACAGCTACCAGACATTTAACCGATGAAGAATATTTCCGTAGATACGGTCATGCCCGTGAAACGCAAAATTTTCTTCGGGAGAGGGGAAAATAGGTCCGGTTCCTCTCTCCAATGTAGTAGCCTTACGACAACCTGATGACAACAAGGACCGGCACGAAGAGGAAGTGGCAATACTTATTCCTCTATTCCACGATTTCGTCATTAGTGTTATCCAACATGAGGATGAATGGGAGTCCTTAGAGGCGTTAATGGAAGCTCGTGCTGATATTGCCATTAGAAGAGCGTGTGCCGGTTTTGGGGTTGACTTTGAGGAAGCGTTACGTCTCATACGCAATGCTGACGGGCTTGACAATGAGCAAATAGCTCAGCGGAATATCATTTTGTCCGCAGTTGATAATCTGGTTGACTTTGCGGTTGTGGAAGAATATCACATGGCTGATGATATGGCAGAGTTAGAAGAAGCGCTAACAGAAGAGGAAGCAGAAGATATGGAAGATGAAGATTGGTTCAATTTCTATCTGCCAGTCTTTTCTAAATTCCATGACCAATATATGCGTACAGAAAACATGGACATAGAATATGCCATGATTGTCGCTGCCTATTTATCGACGATTAGAAACGACACGACTCTAATGTACATGACGCAAGGTGATGAGCGAGTACGTCCGTGGCATCTTCAGTATGAAGGATTTACTGCTCCTAAGTCAATGTTTCCAGCATGGCTTATTCCTCCTATTGAGCATAATTGTCGCTGTTATTTGGTAGAAGATACGTCAACAGTCATAGCTTCTATTCAAGCATCTGTGATACCTGAGATGCCTGATTGGTTTAATCGTACATTCAAAGAAAGTGTGGCTCTTGGTGGTCGCATTTTCTCTGATGAACACCCATATTTTCAAGTTGATGAGCGGCATGTTGGCCGTCTCAATGCCATAGCAAATCGTCTCAAAGCAAAGTATTTGAAAGATGGCGAAGGTGAATAAAGGCATACCATTGATGCCACAGCAATTTCGTGAGCAATGGGAACCGCTGCCTCACTTGTTTGACTTGAACCTTTGGAACTTTCAAGTGTCGGTAGGACAATCTGCCGTTGATATTTTTCAAAAGTCCTTTGATATGAAACGCTTTAATACAAGAGGCAGCGTGGTTTGGAGGCATAGCCCTAAACGTAACAAAGGTGGCTTCACTGTTGGTGGACTGGTGGAATCTCGGTCATTGCGAAATTCTATCACCTATGAAACAGAATCCTACAATCGCTCCAAAGGAAAAGTTAAAGTTTTTACTGATCCAAGGGCATTTAACGGAACTTATAATCACAAAGGCTTTTGTTTCGCCGCAGTACATAATTCGGACGATCCATCTATACGGACTGGTCGAGTGGCCAATATGCCTCAACGACAATTCATGCCAACAGAGAAGCGTGACTCGTCTGTGATGAACGACAAATTGCGAGAATTGGAAAGAATCATTTTTAGAACATTCCCAGGTGTAAGACCATGATTATTGATAAACACAAACCAATACGCCCAACAGAGCCAGAAGAGGTACCTGTGGTGCCGGAGCCTGAAATTGACGAAGTTCAGGAAGTCGTGGAAACCAACCCGATGATTGAAGCGTACAAGGCTGTAAGAAAAATTTTAGAGTCTATTCCAAAGGACCCTAAAGACCCTAAAAGTCCTCGATTGTTCAAAACTATCAAATTGGACAATGGCCAGTTGAATCGAATTAAATATAACACGCATAATAAGGAATACGGGCTCGTGTTCCCGGCGGTGTTTATACATTTTATCAATATTTACTACAATGTTGGTACCTCTAACATTGCTGAGGGTAAAGGCACTATGCGTATTCATTATGTGTTGAATCGCCTCAACAACAGTGATGATGAAGTGGAGTGTGAAGGCATGGAAGTCTATAAGCGTATAGTGTCTGCTATAGAAGCGCAGAAAGCCAATTTCCCGGCACTTGTGTCAAGGTTTCAGTTGGAGTATTGGGATCAGCCATTGACTTTCGATGATGCTTTACAGCCCTATTGGATTGATTATCAAATCTGGTTTCAAGACTTTACTTCATACGCTTATAAGAATTACCAGGATGTGTATGTCACGGTGCCGCCGTTCACTCAGCCAAGCGACCAGAATGAGATTGCCAACCCCGATCATCTTCCAAATCACGAATATCCGAAGTTTGAAGACATTGCAGGATTCAAAGATAAAAAAGAGTGATTTCACCCTACTCAAATTGCAATTCTCTATTCTTGGAAAAAGAGTAATCAATTATGGATGCAGAAAATTTGAAATATGTAGTTGGAAAGGCTGAGGAAGGCCAACCGGCTATCATTCGCTTTTTTTCAGCCGTAGATGAGTACAGTGTTCGCTGCTTCAATGATGAGTTCTTGTGGTTGCAAGACTATGTGAAACCTTCAAAGATTATTGTGATGATCAATTCTGAAGGAGGCTCAGTGTTGTACGGAATGAGCACGTTCTCGGTTATTCGCTCTTGTCCTATTGAAGTCGATTGTGTAATAGAAGGCATTGCAGCTTCGATGGCCAGCGTTATCTGGGCTGCTGGTGATAACCTTTATATGCACGATTATTCATTGTTGATGATTCACAATCCTTTTAATTCAAAGGTTGAGGATGATGACCCATCGGTAAAGCAAACCGTTGAAGCTTTCCGCTCACAATTGGAAACTATTTATACTAAACGGTTTGGACTTTCCAAAGACAAGGTTGCGGAAATTATGAACGGCGAGGGAGATGCGGACGGTACTTTCTTTAGCGCTAAAGATGCTGTGAAAGCTGGATTCCTGCCATCAGAGAATGTCATCAAGACCTCTAAAAAGGTGCGTGACAAAGTGAAAAACGAGATGATAGGTATTGATAGCGCTGTCGAAATGCGCAATATCATGTCTGCCGTATCTGCTGAAGTGGACGAAAATAAACTTATCGAGTCAATTACCGCTATTCGTAATCAGAAAGATAATTATTCACCAATCCAAGAAAACAAAATGGAAAACAACGAAAAAAACAATTTCGACGCCATTTCAGCACAACTTGGACTCGCTAAGGACACTCAGGCCGCAGCGATTGAAGCTCGCATTGCTGAGTTGATCAATGCAGAAGCAACACTCAAGGAAACTCAGGGTGAGCTTACTGCAACGAAGATCAAACTCGAAGGCAAGGAAGCCGACCTCGCTAACGCCAAAAGTGAACTGGCCGAGACTAAGGCGGCGCTTCAGGCGTACAAGGATGCAGAACAAGCTGCTCTCAAAGCCGAGATTGCAACGGTTATCGATAATGCAATCAAGGCAGGTAAAATTGAGGCTTCTGCAAAAGATGCTTGGACAAAGATGGCTGAGTCTGACTTTGCCACTGTCAAGAGCACTCTTGCATCAATCCAGGCTCGTGAAGTAATCACAGAGGTAATCGCTAAAGACCCTGCGAATGAAGGCAAAATCGAGGAGACGTTGAAAGACGTTGATGCTCAGATGAAAGCCAAAATCAAGGAGAAACTTGGCGAGGTAAAATTTGAAACATTTTAATCTCCCTACGTTATAACAATGGCTACAATCAATTTTGCCGGTAACACTTATGCGGGCGAGGTACTTGAAGACCTCCTTGTTTACACCGCGAAGGGGAATGAGACCTATGAGGCCGGTCTTATTCATGTGAAGCCCGGTATTCAAAAACGCTACGTTTTGCCTCACATTCAGTTGGGCTCCATCATTCAGGACAACAAGCCTACGCCTACTTCTACAGAAGGTGCTGCGAATGACACAACCGGCTTTAACCAGTATAAACTGTCTGAGCGCTACCTTGATCCACAGGACTTCATGGTTTACCTTGAGTTCAATCCTCGCGATTTTGAGGAGTATTGGCGCTTTGCTCAGCCTGAAGGACCTCTCGTTTTCCGCGAACTTGACCCCGCTGTCCAGAAGACGATGCTTCGTCTGTTGCTTGACAAGAAAGACCAGTACATCAATGATTGTATTTGGTGTGGTAAGAAAGGTGGCATAGACGCAAATATCACAGCTCCTGCTGGGGCTACCATCCTCGGTGGCGCTTCTGCTGCTGGACCGATGAAGTACTTTGACGGCGCACTTGCTCGCATACTTGCCAACCTCAAAGCTCAGGCTGCAACTGTTCCTACTGATGCAGACAAGAACGAACTGGCTTCTGGTAAGGTTGTGTTGGCCGGTTCTACTGCCTTCACCACTGGTAAAGACGTAGAAGATGCCCTTTATGCGATTTGGAAGAAGACTCCTTCCAATATTCGTAAGTCCAAGAAGCTCAAGTTCGTCATGGGCTGGGACACTTGGGATCTGTACGACCAGTATCTGACCACTCAGAAGGATTACAAGTATGTAGAGAACCCTGACGTCAATAAGCGTACCTTCAAGGGTAAGGAAATCGTTGTCATTGACGGTATTCCGGAATCGACCATCTTCTTCGGTAAGTTCTCTACCGACCAGGATTCTTGCCTCTGGATGGCCATCGACTACAGTACTGATGAAGAGTCCGTGAAGGTTGAACGCCTTCAGGCTAACTCTGAGATGTACTTCTTCCAGATGCGTCTCAAGATGGACGTCAACCTTGTTCGTCCGGGCGAGATTATCGTTTGGACTCCGTACAAGAACGGAACAACTACAGGCGGTTAAAGAGATGTTGAATCACGAAGTGTAATTGTATCATCAAAAGAGGAGTGGAGATACCGAAACTCCATTCCTCTTTTTAATTGTAACTCAATAAAATAATCTTATGGCTAAAATAAAGAAGGCCGAAGACAATGCGCCGGTTGCTGAACAGGCAATTGCACAAGAAGTCGAGGCCACAAAAGAAAATACAGAGGTCGAAAAGACTGAAGTGGTTGAGCCTGAAACAGAGGCTACAAAAGTTGAAGATTCTGCTACAGAAGAGAAAGATGAAGCCAGTGCTAAATCACAGGACGATATTCCCGAATACGTGCTCGCCTATCTGAAGAATCATACAGAAGAGAAGGCTGTGTATTTTGACAAACTGGGCGGTGTATTTTCAGCAGATACTCCGAAAGTTTTCCTGAAGGATGCAGTCCTCTACCAAAATCCATTTTGCAAACAATAAAACTATAATACAATGGCATTAGGAAATGTTTTTATGAAAGACACGGACGGCAATATTCCGGTATTGCGCTCCAACACCATTGAAAATGTGTGTGGTCTCATTTTTGACATCTCTGGTCAGACTAACTTTTGGACTACCGGCGGTGGAGCGAACATCGCAGATGCCTGGAAGGACAAGGTGATAGAGTTGAATAGCCTTAATGATGCAATAGAGGCTGGTATTACCGCTTATACTGGAGAAGTTGATAGCGAAACCAATGCCAGCACCGATGTATTGGCAGGTATTCCTTACTATCACATTCGCCAGTTCTTCAACATGGCCGGTGGAAGCGGTCGTCTGTTCGTGATGTTTGCAGATTGTTCTAATGACTGGAACGCCATCATTGAGATGCAGCGTGCAGCCAGTGGCGCAATCTTCCAGATTGGTGTATGGACAGAGCAACAGCTTTGGACTAAGCCTGATGAGAGTGCAAACGCTTACTCTATCGGTCTTGTGGCCGACATCAACCGTGCAGCTGTTGAGCTTGCTGATGAGTATTTCGCCCCTGCTTCAATTTTGCTTTGCGCAAACACATCAAAGGTCAAGATTGGCACTACCACTTCCAATAAGATTGCGGTCAGCCAGATCCCCTCTTGCGTAGTGGACGCTCGTTACGTGACTGTACTTTTGTCTCAGTCAATGGAAGAAGATGTTCGCCGTATGCAAGCATCGCTTGAATCTACGACTCCTGTCGGCGTTGTAGGACTTGCATTGGGCACTCTGACTCAGGCTGGCGTTGGTGAGTCTATCGGCTGGGTTCGTCAGTTTGACCTTGTAAACTATGTTCCGGCAATCGAAATGGGATTTGGCGACTCCACTGTTGTTGATGGACTCATCACCAATGGCTTGAGTTATTCGGCACTGAGCAAGTCTCAGCTCAATGCACTGGAAGAGGCTGGTTATGTGTTTGTACGTTCTTTCGAGGGACTGGAAGGACACACATACTTTGCTAACGACCACACTTGTTCTGCTGGTGATTTCTGTACCATTTCACGTAACAGAACTATCAACAAGTCTCGTCGCCTTATTCGTATCGCCTTGCTGCCTTACGTGAACTCACCGATCAAAGTTGACCCCTCTAATGGCAATCTGTCTTCTGCTCAGGTTACTGTTTTCGAGAACCTTCTCAAAGACATTCTGAATGAGATGGAGAGTGCAGAGGAAATCAGTGGAACAGCTTTCGTAACCGTTCCTGCTGAACAGAATATTCTTGTCACCAAAAAGCTGACCCTCTCGTATGGTATCGTGCCGATGGGCTGTGCAGAGTCTATCGAGGTTACGGAAGGTCTTTACGTTAGTCAGCAGTAATAAAAATTACATACGACAATGATTATCAATAACGTAGCCTATTCATGGGCAATGGTTCAGCTGACATCCTTGGCACTTACGGGGTCAGCAAACCCTAATCCAATCATCCTTCAGGGTGTGACCGCTATTAAGTGGAACAAAAAGAAGAAGGTTGAGACCAATTATGGTCTTGGAGGTGAGCCGGTAAATCGTGGTTTTGGTAACACTGAGTACACTGCTCAGATTACGATGGACTACAATACTCAGGTTCAGCTGCGAGCACTCAAAGGCTCTTTGATGGCTCTGGGCGAATTTGATCTTGTGTTGTCTTTCGCAAACGAGTTCAATTCTCAGGATTTCTCTACGGAGACTGTGACTCTGAAGGGCTGTCTTTTCAACGAGGATGGCATGGAGGTATCACAGGATGACACCAACATCACTAAAGAGTTCGAGCTTAACCCCTTCAAGATTGAACTGAGCACTAAATAATTTTCTTCCATAGGATTTATTAGAGTGAACGGATGCGGCGCCAGTAATGATTCTGGTGCCGCATTTTTCTTGAAGATTTTCACTCCTTTGAATAAGTGACGCCCTATTCTATATTGAGTATCAACTTTAATTTATAAACGAATCATGGAAGAAAAAGAAACTCTTGAGCTTCAGACCATCGAAGAACTCGATCCCAAGCTCCGTGCAGCCGTTGAAAAGAAGGTTGCAGACCTGAAAGCTAACAACCCCAAAGCAAAGATTTTTCCGCTTATGGTGGACGGCGATCCGGACGATGAAAAGGACGTCTATATCGGCTACTTCTGCCAGCCTTCGTTCATCACGTTCTCCAAGTACATGACTTTCGCACAGAAAGATCAGGCTTCGGCTATGCGTCAGCTTGCGCGTGACTGCTTCTTGGATGGCGACAAGGAACTCATTGATGACGACTCTCTGTTCCTCTTCGGTCTTATGGGACAGCTGAACAACATCATTCAGATGCGCGGCGGTCGTGTCATAAATTTATCGAAACCTGGGAAGTAAGAGAGGATGACTATTTTCGTCAAAAGATAATTCTCTTGCGACATTACTTTCCAGGTGTTAATATCGATGACCTTGATGAAGACGATTTTGCCAGGCTGGTGTGCGATGCGGAGTGGATGCACAGTCAAATGGTCATCACCAGACACGCAAATGCTTTAGGATTGTAATTCGATAACTCGTTGAAAGGCCCCGTTACAAATATCGTGTAACGGGGCTAATCTTTTCCCCATGCCTCATCTCCTATCTCTATTCTTTGTAAAAGACTGATTCGATTATGACCGGACAAACATATCAAGTCAATTATATTGTAAATGTTGATGCAGCCAACGCTCAATCCGCAATCAATTCGTTTAAGCGGGCCGTTGCATCAATGGATAAGGCTACGAAACCAATAATGGATTTACAGCGTAAAGTCCGTGGTCTCGTGGAAACTATGAGTGCGCTTAATCGGGGTAAATACTCGGTTAAGATTGATACTCGTCCAGCTACTCAGAAGATTGGCAAGCTGATTCGCGCTTTGCAAATGGCAAAAGTCGAAGTGCAACAGCTTAATGCAATGGGTGTGACTTTAGGAGGTGTTGGCAATAAGAAAAAAACAGCATCTCGTACTGCCGCTACCGCCGCACCTATTGGCGGTTCCAGTTCGCGTACAAGGACAGCGCCTTCACGCTCATCCAGTACGACCACAGCAGCTACAAGGCGTTACGCAACCTCAGTAATGCGACACCCAACTAATCTTGGATATAAGCTTTGGGGTCCTACTCCGCTTCCTAATAATGGCGGTATGGCTATTGATATGCTCAAGGGCATGGGCATAGCCTATGGTATTGCTGGAGCCGGTATGCTGGTTTCCGAAGTCGTTAATCAGGCCGCAGAGTATGACAATGCGATGAAAACCGTTGAGAACATCTTGAAATCTCACGACACCGCTGAAAATTTTGCCGGCAGATTTGCACAAATGACTCAGGTCGTCCGCAATGTCGGTATGAAGACTAAGTTCAAGGTAACGGAAGTTGCCGATGCCGCGAAGTTCTTGGCAATGGCCGGTTTCAATGTAAATGCTATCCAGCAAGCAATTAGTCCTATTGCAGACATTGCGCTGGTTGGTGATACCGAGCTTGGTAAAACTGCTGATTTGGTCACAAACATTATGACCGCTTACAACATTGAGCCAAATAAGATGCGTAATGCTGCGGACATTATGACCAATACATTCACCATGTCAAATACTACATTGACAGAGATTGCAGAAGCTTATAAATATGCGGCTTCACTTCTGTCTGCCGGCAATGTTTCTTTTGAAGAAGCTACAGCTGCTATTGGCGTGTTAGGAGATGCTGGTATCAAGGGTTCTCAGGCTGGTACTACAATGCGTACTATTATGGCCAACCTTGCGAATCCAACTAAAAAACAAAGAGCTGGCTGGGAAGATATAGGAATTAGTCTTACAGATAAGAACGGTCAAAGAAAAGACATACTTCAGATATTCCAGGAACTTCACGATAAGAATCTGGATGTTGATGCCTATTATCGTATATTCCATAAGACAGCGGCTTCTGGAGCAGTAGCTCTCGCAACCCATGCAGATAAATGGGAGAAAGTTTATCTGGAAAACTTCTTAGCCGGAGGTATGACCCGTCGTTTGGCAGAAGAAAAACAAAATACATTCCAAGGTTTATGGGCACAACTTGTTTCTGTGTTCACAGATCAGGGGGTCACTGCATTTAATGGAGTGCAGGGGGCTTTGCGTGGTTGGATGAAGATGGCAATCAATTGGATGGACCCGAACAAGAATCCTGATGCACAGAAGGTGTTCAAGGAGGTGGCTAATAGTCTGATAGAGTTTATTCAGATTTTGATAGATGCTTCTAAATGGTTTGTTTGGTTCTTTGATAAATTTGGTGGTCTCGTCAAGACATGGGCTAAGTTTCAGTTGATGATTTGGCCCGTCGTCAAAGCTGTAACGGCTCTTAGAAGTGTATTTCTTGGACTCTTGGGTTTAAGGAAGGTAGGCAGTGTACTTATTGGGCTGTCTGGTGTATTTGGCAATCTTAATAAGAGGCTACTTGTTTTAGGCACTACTTTAGGGCAAGGTGGGTGGTTTAAGCGAAGATTGGGTAATGTAGTAACTGCTATTGGAAACACAGTCCCTGTAGCAGCACCTGGCAGTATGTTAAATACGGGTCAGTTATCTGCATTTGGAGTTCCTATGGGTATAGCGGGGTTTGCTCCATTGTCATATAAACAGTACATGAAAGCAGCTAAAGGCTTGGATTTGTCCAGACCTCATGCTTCAACCAGTGGATATTATCTTAACAGAATAGACAATCTTGGAAGAGAGGCAGAAGTAGCTGCATGGAACTCTGGGGTGTATCAGGCTCGCCAAGCAGAAGATGCAGCTGCACTAAAGCGATATAAGCAGAATCAAAAGACGTTCAACAAGCGTGTTCGCAACATGCAAATCAAGAATGGTCTTAAAGGGTTTGGCAAAATGGGAGTTGGTGCAACCGTTATGGGTCTTGGTATGCACCAGATGACTAAAGAAAATGCAAATGGTTTGGATGTTGCTTCTGGAGGACTATTTGCTGCGGCAGGCATGGCTGCAATGGTTGGAGGCCCTATTGGGTGGATAGCCGCCGCAGGTTTGGCTCTTGGTGGATTAGGTGCATCTTTAGCCAGTTTCAATCAGAACCTTAATGCTCTTTCTGGATTTGTTGATAATTTCTCCAATAGCCATCAACTTCTTGACGGCGCTTTATTGAATGGTAATACTCGTACTGAGCGTTATCTTGAATTTGTGTGGCGTAAGAATTACGACATAAACGACCTAATTCAGCGCCGTATTGAATTGATGAAAGAGTTGCTGGGCATTGAGACACCAAATGCGACTACTACAAAAGATGTTGGCAATGAAACGTATAAAACTATGTATGAGAAGTTTTATGCAGCTGACTCTATGTGGGGTAGCCGTGGTGCAGCTTCTCGTGCAGCCGAACTCTTTAATAAATACGGTCAGGAATTTGGGTTGTCAGTTCGTAATTACGGTGGCGATTGGTATTATCAAGATGCTAATGGAAAGTATATTAGGTTTGCTAACCCTAAAGGTTCATCCGACACCAACGATGCTGTTATGTATGATGTGGCTGCGGCAATGGAACTGCTACATGGACAGTACCGTTCAAAAATTATGGACGAGAATCAGCATCGTTTGGCTCAGATTCTTTATGGAAAAGCTACTGTTGAAGACGCGAAGAATTGGCGTGATACGTTTGCCGCCACATACGGTCCCGCTTCATGGGCAACTTTGATTCGCCCGGATCAGTGGAATGAAGATACTGATGTCGCTAAATATTGGTCTGGAGAAGACATTGCTAAGTCATATATGGGTGCTCAGCTTCTTTGGAAATCAATGTACCAAATGGTTGAGGCTCAAAATGCTATTGCCGATTTCAAAGAGAAATTAGCCGCTGGTAATTTGACAGAAAATGATGTAGTTCGGGCATTGCGATGGGGTGACTATGATGTTCTCGGTCAGACATTGGTGGACTATAATCCAAATGATGTTACCAGTTGGTTCCGTAATATGGGCTATGCTGGCGATGGTATATGGCGTGACCCTTCAGGCCGTGAAACGCCAGAAGTTATGGCTCAAACCGCTGCTGGTCAGATGCAACGTCTTTTGGAATCTATCCAGAAGCTTGGGCTTGAAGCAGACCCATCCACTCAGGCACTCCAGACATACGCCAATACATTGCTTACATTAGCTCAATCGTTTATGGGCTCTAATGAGGCACTGTCTGGTTCACATGATGGAGAAATAAAAGAACTGAATGGTCAGAAATGGCGTTGGAACGCGACCACTAAACAATGGGAACTTATCGATGACAATAATCAACCAGCTCAGATTTCACAGGGATTGGTGGATATGTCTAACAATATGAATACGTTGTTGACAACCGTTCAAAACGTCAACGCACAATGGCCTACTTTATTTCCTACTGTATATCCAATTAACTCCGGCTGGGGTTATAATAGTGCCAGCCCGTACAATTGGGGGACGGATAATAATAATTTGACCACTAATGGCTTGTTATGGAATCCATTGACAAATACGAACAAGGAACAACCATTTAGCTGGTGGCCATCGTGGAATAACGGTAACAATTTATTTACGCCTCAGCAGACTTATAGGACGACAGGCGTTACTATGACGCCTCAGCAGATGGGTAATGCTGTTGCTAAGCCTAACGCACCCGGTGTGCATACTCCTACTGGAAATAACCATAATAAAGGTACAAACAACGGTGGACGTACCGGCACCCGGACATCTGACTATAAATCTCATCAGAAGGAGCGTGCCATTCCGAAGCAGATTAACATCAACATCCAGAATTTGATGAAGGTGGATTCAATTGATATGACCAACGAAAACAATGTTGCAATAATTGAAAAATTAAAAGAAAAAGTTGCCTACGCACTCTATGAAGCCGCCGCCGACGGAACAATGATGCTAAATGGCCTTTCAAACACATAATGTATGGGTTACTTTAATAGTGTATGGTCTAACCTTGTGTTTAACGCAGGAAATGCAACCTCTGAATTAGTAAGCAGCCTTAACTGGCGCTATCAAAAAACTCAGGGCGGTATTCAATATGTTTCCAGATCTGCGTATAAAAGTGCTTTGGTTCATGTAGCCAAGCAACTTGCCATGTCAACCTTGGAAGGAGAATTAAATAGCCTCCTTCCAAGGTATGAAAGATATGCTCGTGATAAGATGAGAGACGCGATGCGTGTTCAACAAGAGGCTAATCGTAAAGTGCTTATCAATAATGGCAAGAAGTCCACTGAGGACTTTGGCTTTATTGTATGCGAGGGCGGGCATAAACTTATTGCCAAGACCAAGTATGGTACTCCAGTCCCCGAAGCTCTGATATTGTCTTTTGATGATCAAGAAAAGGTACATTATGATGATGTGCTTTGGGATGAAAATACCGTGGAGTCTTATACAATCAAGAAGAAGAGTACGCTGGAAAAACTTTGGAATCCTGGAAATGAGATTGAACACAATCTCCAGTCTTCTAAGGCCGATCCTTTTGACACAAAGACGGTCTTTCATATCGACCTGGCTCCCAAAGTGTCGATGAATAGCAGTAAAAACGTAATCTTGACTCAAGTACAAGGTCGAGATTTCACTCGTAAAGAGTTGGTTTCTGGTGGTGATTTGACATATAACATAAGTGGCTCTATTGTATCAAATGATGAAGGTGTGTACCCGACCGAAGCAGTGAAACGCTTTGTGAAAATTATGCAATACAATGGAATTGTGAACGTGAATTTTATCACATTCGGATTGCTTGGCGTTACTCGTATCATCATCAAGGATTTTTCACTGGATACAATCGAATACAAAAACATCCAGCCTTACAGTTTTACGTGTGTTGCGGTTGAGCCTGATGATGCAATTACTATCCAGGCTGACACAATTGCTGCAATCAACAAAGACCTTGCAGAATCTCAATGGGACACTTGGTACAAGGCTATTCTTGATAACAAATTAGCTCAAATGGCTGTTAAGACAACTTTGAATGTAGCTACAAGTGCAGCGACTTCTTCTGCTGGAGCCGGACTTGATGAATTACTTCCTAATATATAGTGACATGGCAGATTTCGATACAAACAAACAGCCGGGTTATCACATTCTTATTTCTTTGATTGAGGTGTGGACTCCGAAAGACAAGAAAAAACCCAATGGTGAGATTAGTGGGGACGTGATGCGTATCTGTGAAGTTGAAGAAGTGCAAATTGAAGAATCATTTAAGAAACTGATTGGCACTGCTTCAGTACGTTTTCCTCGTGGTACTATTATTCGCAAGACCATTACAGCCAGAACTGCCGAAGAAGAAAAAGATTTTCAGAAAATTAGTGTTAATCTATCAAATAGCGGCGTGGTTGAAGAAACTCGTACTGAAACCTCCGTGGCATCTGTTGATACATTCAAAATAGGCCAGCGTATTAAAATTTATCTGGGTTACACTACAGACCCACTGGTTGCAGAAATGGCCAAAACGGGGAATACTGGCAAAACAATTTATAATGATAATGACACGTATCAAGAGTATCTGTCGAATTTCAAAAATACTGGCCCGGACTCAAAAAAATATATGAGTTTGATGTTTGATGGGTACATCACCAAGGTTAGTTTGGACACTCCTATTGAACTGGAGTGCGAGAACCTTGCCAGTTATCTAAAGACAATTACTTGCCCGAAGGTTAAATTGAAGAAATGTGAGGTAAAAGATTTTCTTGGTGACAAAGGGCGATATAAGATGCTTCAGGACACCGGATTGATTTTACACCCAGACACCGCAGGAATGGATTTTGACTTGGGAGCAGTAGAACTGAGCACCGAGCTAACTGTTGCGGATGTATTGACAGAATGGGCTAAGTATGGTATGTTCTGTTATGTTAGTGATTACAATGGTCAGCCAGCTATTCAAATAGGACGGGCATATTTTTCAAATCCAGGGAGAGATTCATTATTGAACGCAACAACGGTTCCCGGTATTGTACCTATCCATTTCGACTATCATGTTGCGGACAATGGACTGACCTTGACTTCCTCTGATAAGGATTTCTTAGCTGTTAAGGCAAAAGGCATATCATCCGATGATAAGTTTATTAACATTACAATATTGAGAAATACCAAGTACGACCCAGGTAAACCAGAGTCTAAGAGTAATTCTCGTTATCGCTATGTTAATGAAACAAAATTGAGCAAGAAGGCTTTGAAGGCAGGAAAACGGTATTTGACAGATGCCCCTAACGATAAGGTTGATATGAAGCTCTATACTCAGATTGCTTTCGTGTCAAAAAAAATTCCGACAACCGTTGAGAAATTGGCAGAAGAGGCAATTAAGTATTTTGAAGGTTACAATATGACTGGAATAGAGGGGGCGCTCACGTTATTTGGTGACTTGCATATTCGGACCGCCCAACAAGTTCAGTTAATTGACAACAGATACCCCGGAAAGAATGGTATCTATTTAGTTGAGGAAGTTACTACAACTTTCGGTACAAAGGATGGATTCCGTCAAAAAATTACATTGCCGTATTGCATTAAGAGAGAAGGCAACAACGACAAGAAATAATAATTATGAGTAACAATACAAAAAAACATTTGACAGACCATTCATCTAATGAGATGATACGCGAGGCTATACGCGCTATAGCTTTGAAAGGTGTTGTCAATAGTCAAACAGGTGCTGTCCGAGGTACATCTAAAGTTACTGGTTATGTTGCTAAGATACATTCCGATGAAAGTGATGAGTTATTTGGGACAATAGACGTACAGGAATATGCAGACTGGTCAATTGCAGAATCTGATGACGCTAAAATAGGCTACCATGAAGGTGTTTTACTGACCGCCATTCAGAAGGACAATCAAGGTTATATCATTATTCCTAAGCTGTATTCAGATGTCCTTGTCAGCAAAGACCCTGAAACCAATAATGAGTATGTCACGATGTTCTCTCACGTGGACCTCATCCAGCTCGATTCCCATGAAAAAATCATGGTGGGTGTGCGTGAGCGTGAGGAATATAAACCGGATGACGAAGATGCCCCAGATATACATGAGCTGGAGCTTACAGGCATACAGACAACCACCGAATACACCAAAGATTCAGCTAAGACTATTGCTGTTACCGATGAAAATGCAGAACATGTGGCAACGCAAGTCATAGGAAATGACCCTGATGATGGCTTGGAAATCAAGCATGATGTTTCAGGAAAATCGACATCTACTATGACCGAAGATGACATAGTGTTGGAGCACGATAAAGCTAATGTCACTCTGGACGGCTCTCAGGCAAAAATGGAGATGGGTAAGTCTGCTGTGATAGCTGAAGACGGTACTGTGTATGTCGGCAGCAAAAGTGGTACTGATGATGCCGTTTTGGGTCAACAGCTTGCTACAATCCTATCAGATTTGGTCGGCTATCTTGGCCAAATGATGACTCCGACAATGATGGGGCCGCAACCGCCGGCCAACGTCCTTGCGAGTTTTATTGCATTGAAGGCAAAAATCCAATCGTTTGCTTCCAGTCATAGTGGATTCTTAACAAAGAAAGTTCAAATTCAAAAATAGTTATGGCAGACGCACAACTTAATTTTAACGAGGAAGAACTTGATAAAAAAAGTGACCTGTATCATTTATATGATAGGCTTTATCAGGGGATGGTAAAAGCAAATGAGATTGATCCTCCGGCTTTCCCATCTTCTGATGATTTGCTCGTATTAGACGGAGAAGGCAATCCTGTTTTTGATTCCAATGGAGAGCCGGTGCTTGACCAAGAGAAAAAGGCAGAAGTAGATAAAGTCGCATCCGGCTATTCTACAATTCTGATGAAAAATTCGGCATACCTCTTTGCCAATTCTATTTTGTCCGTTTTGAGCGGAGGTGGAAGTAGTGGCGAAGGCGGCGATACCACAGGTTTTGTATCTCGTGGAGGCGACTCTATGAAGGGCGCATTGTCTGCATGGTACGGGTTCGATGCCGGTGTCAATGGCCAGAAAATCTTTGAAGTATCTATTGATGCGGATGAGAAGAAATGGGCTATTGTGCATGGTGGGTTGCAAGTTAAGGGCGATGCCAGCATTACAGGAACATTAGACTTTGGCGATGGGATTTCATTTGGTGGTAATAAGTCCATTTATTTGGATAACAATGCTCTTGTCATAGAACGGCAAAGCATATCAATGAAAGGCGACATCGAAATTGACGGCACCTTCAAATTGGGCGATGTCCTTATCAATAAGGATGGCATTTTCTGGGACAAGTATGAGTTCTATCATTCGGGAAACTCGAATAAATCCGATGTGGACTGGACTATGAAAGATGCCAATGTGTATGGCAATCTGTCAGTCAAAGGTAATGCTTCAGTAGAGGGCGCTCTTGCCGTAAATGATGGCTTTTCTTTGGGGGCATTAAAGAAACAACTCCTTTATTCTGAAAAGATAGACCAAATAGCAGAGGATGGCAGCGTTACTTCGATAGCTTGTACCGTACTTGATTCCGATTTGCGTATCATCAACGGGCATGGAATTAAATTCGACGAAGATTATATTATCAATGTACGCAATAACCAAGTGGTATCGTTTTCAGCTCCCGGAATGATAATGAACTTGGGTGATAGTGACAATGGCAAACAAACCAGTAAAATATCCCTACAGGCTGATATTTGGGATTATTCCAACAATTTTAAGCTTGTTTCAAAAGAAGGTGCTGGAAACTTTGTGAATGGGTTGAGGGCGCAGTGCGCTGTGAATGGGTCTTCTGTACTGGAAACATTTCGCACAGACGCAGATAATTTAGGCGTTTTGTTTCCCAAGCAGATTCGCTTTGGCACTACCGAGGGGCCGGCGATTTATCAAGACCCCGTTACTGGCAAACTGAACATCCAGATACCCCATATTAACGGTGAAGCAGAAGGACATCCGATTGAACAATTAAAGTTTGATACATTCTTTGCTCAGACCACTTCTCCTTTTAGAAACAAGGTATTAGACTGGTCTGCTACACTCCATTTTAATACTGATGGGGAATTTTTCGCCTTCGACAAACCGGTGGAAGCGGATTATTTTGCAATAAAAAGCGAGCAATATCACACCAGACTGATTGAAGATGCTCTATTCTTTGATGACGGAAAGTTCATAGAAGGTGTAGTTGACGGTCTTCGATATTCTGGCAACGGCTACTTTGACGGCAGTGTTTCATCGCCCAGTTTTGCGAGTGGCTTTGCGGGTTATGGATGGGCAGTCAAAGATGAAGTAACAAATGGAGGCTTTCACGCCACCTTCGATTCTCTCACGGTTCGTAAGAAAATGAGAGTTTATGAGCTTGAAGTCCAAAAAATATCATGTACCAACGGGTCTTTTTGGGTCAGTGATTCTTGCTCAGGAGACGAAGTAATAGCGTTAGAGTAATGGCAGCACCGGTCAAACTGGGAAAATACCAAATACTGATAGCCCCGGATTCAAAGAAGGTTCAGGGTTTACGAACAGGTGATATTGTGCGTCGTCAATATTTTGATGGTGCCAATATCATCTATTCGCTTATGTGCGTATTGTCGTATGGCACGACAAAGCGGTTCTCCACTGAGGCGCAATACGATTCTAATGGAGAGCCCATATTCAATGCAGATGGCACTATACTCACTCAAAATGTTGAACGAGACGTGCCTTATTTTATTGGGGCTCTGTTGGAAGGAGATGCGCCTAAAACTAACGAGCTGCTTGACTTTGCCAGAATTACCAATCTTTTCGACTCAGACCGGTCCGGTGCCTTGTATCTTACAGCATCGGATGATAAAGCTCCGTTCATGGATGTCATTGATGGTCTTGGCCGAAACAAGAGTATATGCTGGCCGGAAAATATTGCCAGTGAAGCGTTTGAAGACCCACGCTCGCAATACATTGTAAAAGGAAGTGGTCTAACCGCACTTTTCAAAGGGAACGATAGTGACCAAAATCGTATCGTGCGTTTAACTCGTAGTACAGCAACGACAGGATTCTGTGGGTTAAGCCAAGAATTTTATGAACTGGTTGCAGCCCAGAAGCGAGTGCTTGTTTCTTATAAGGCCAGAGCCAATAAAGCAGTAACTGTTAATGCTGAGATTGGGTATTCGGTTGCTAATGTAAAGGATGCAGAATGGACTGAAGATTTTGCCGAAGATTGGCATTATCACTTTCAGGCTATCAATGTTCTTAATTCAGGACGACACCTTCGTACATTCAGGCTGGATTTTCAGAGTTTGGGGGTAAATGATTGGGTAGAGATTGCTGATTTCAACATTATATTATTGGATAGCATCTCTAATTTTGGCAGCGCCACTGCTATGCGTATCGGTAAACTTGAAGGAGTGAACGATCCAGTGTTTGGCACTCTTACTGGGTATGGTGCGTATATCCAAAAATTGTATGCTTCCCAGACCGCTCATATTTCAGGTACATTGACTGCCGGAGATGAAAATGGCTTTGCTTCCACATTCTATGCAGGTAAAATACATCGTAACTGTTTTAGAAATTCATGTGATGTTAATTTTCTGAGCAGTATTACTATTGACAACGACACGCTTTTGAACCCAACTGGTATGGGTAACGTGTACAAAACAATGAACTCCAGTGAACTGATAATGTTTGCTCAAAGCAGAGAGTGGCTGAATACCCATGCAAAGGAGCGATATTGTTTTTCATTCTGGGGATATGCTGGAAAACCGTGTCAGATTGGCATCAAACAAAACGGGAAAGTCATTGGCGCACTTCAAATAGCATCAGATCAATGCCATGAGTGGCGTAGGCTTCATGTGTTCTTTGATTTACTGATTCCTGAAAAAGATACGGACGACTTGTTGCTTAGTCTGATTCCTACATTCACCAGCTCAATATATCAGTCTGTTGCCGGTAGTCTTAATCCTGATGAGCAAGTATTATACGTTACCGCACCTCAATTAGAAACTGGAGAGTATTGCACGCAATACCAGCCAACTGATGATATTTTGGATGAAACCAATGACTATGGCGCATGGTTTTCGCGTGGTGGTATTGGAGGTACTATCCAAAATCCATTGCTTCGATTGAATTATGATGGAACCGGTGCTATTGACACTCGTACCAATTCATTCAGACTGAATCAGGATGGCTCTGGTCATTTGGCTAATGAGAATATCAAATGGGACCATAATGGAAAAGTCACGTTTGGTAAAGATGTAACACTTAATTGGGATAATTTATCTGATGATGCGCAGGATGAGATGGCAAATCGTTATATGCGTATTCTCGGACAAGACACCTTTACTATCATCGGACAAGCGGATTCTACAAACGGTAAAACGTGTAGCCCATCATCCATTGTGATGTCGTTGGAGGAGGTTGGCTTTGCTTCATCGTCCAGCCAGCGTCAATGGTATCTGTTAATCGGAGACGAATGGATTGCAATACCTGGTGCAAACGGCAATACACTGGAGGTGTTTCCTGATTCTTGCTATTGGTATGGTTATGTTACTACACCGCCGGCCACTGATGAGAATGGCGCCCCTATCACATATCATGGCGAGAGTCGTGTGTCATTCAAATGCGAAATCAAATTGAATGATTCCAGAACATACACCGATACATTCAATATCATTAAGCAGTATGTTCAAGGATATACGGTGCAAATTACTTCATCTAAGGGTAATGCCTTTCAGAATGGGGTATGCGCAACCGTATTAACTGCTACTGTATATTATCAAGGTCAGCCGGTCAATTTGGAATATGCGTTGGAGCATTTTACGTTTACTTGGCACCGTTATAATGTCAATGACTTAAATACAGACCTTGGATTTGAGGATTTGGATGTTACGGATGGCAACAATGTACTAACGCTAAATTACGAAATGGACGGTTCTGATCTTTTTGTATGCGAGATTGGACTGGCAGATCATTTCGATTATTCATTCCCTATAATTTTCTGATAATATGGCTATAGAGAAACTGACAATAGGTACTAAGACTGCTAACCAAGGAGTTAATGCCAGTGGAAAACTTACAGCTGCTGAGTTTAATAAATTGGTTGAGAAAGTAAACGAAATGATTGCATCGGTAAATTCCACTGTGTACATCACGCAAGAAGAATATGATGCTCTGTTGGAAAACAACCAGATTATTGATACTGTCGAATATAACATTTTTGAAGAATGATTATCAGAAACAAGTTAGAATTATCAGCCCGGTATTATGGCCGTCGTGCTATATCTGCAACCTATAAAGGCACTCGCCTGATATGGGAAGCCGTTAGCAACTGCTTAGCCGGTGGATGGTGGCAACATGGGCATGGCTGGGATTATGGAACCGGCTGGGGTGCAAATCGCAAATAGTATATTTTAATAATAATTTCTATGGCAAAGAATACTGTAATTCGCAAAACTTTGACCTCGCTAAAGGAACCTTGGTGCAATAAAGAACTGAGAGAAAGCGTGGACATTGAAGACATTGAAACCTTTCTGAAGAGCCAGCTCGGTTCTAAGATAGGCTATCCAGTCATTCCACAAACTAAAGATACCGATGGTTATTATCATTTTTGGGGGTTTGCGGACAAGGCTGCTTATGATGATTATATGACCGATCCTGATTCTAATGCGGATTTGAGATTGGCTAATATAGCGATTCCGCTACTTGAAGAACAAGGTGGAATCAGCAATATCGTTAAGCTGACCAGAATCTCTTCAGGTTCGATTGTGACCAGTAAGCCAATTGCAAGTGTAGAAGTATCTTATCTGTGGCAGCAGTACAATCCTATCACTCAGGAAACAACGGACCAAGATGAAGATGCAACCATTGTTGTGTCTTGTCGTACACAGAACTCAAATGGAGCATGGGGTTCATGGGATTCCAGCAAGGAGTTTACTGTGAATATCCAATCCGGTCAGACCAAAGTGATTGATCTGAGTAAGCTCTTGACATCTGATGCTACATATCAGGTGCGCTTGGTTGCGACTGGTGAAACCAGTGGAATTTCTGCCAGTCCTGTTACAATGACAATCGTGTATTCTAATGTTGCTGCAAACTACGAAGGCTCTATTGCAACTGCTTATCAAGGCGCGAGTGTACAGTTACCCTTCCGTATTTCCGGTAGTGTACAGAAGCAGCTTCGTATTAAAATTAACGGTTACACGAAAAACTATACACTGGGCACCGCCACTTATATCGATAACACTTATGGTGCAGTTCTTAGTCAGGCTGAGTTTACGTTAGTGCGTGGGGCAGTAAAGGCAGAGGCATGGATTGCTTTTGGTGAGGGCTATACCGCAGAGACAGAACATCAAGAGTTCCAATTTATCTATATTCCAGAAGGAGATACTTCGACAACACCTATTCTGGCAGTTACGGATATTATGGAAGAGTTTCAGAACTGGACTCGTGTTACCATATTCCGCTATGCTATTTACAATCCGGCCCAAAGCGAAACCAAATTGAATATAACTCTGCAAGATAGAGATACAGGTCAAGCATATATTCAAAAGAGCCAGGTGTGTGTTAATGGTGAGGAATATGCCTTTGATGAGAACTTCTCTATGGAGTATGAAGGCGAGGAACAACCGAATATAATTCATGCTCAGGCTGTGTTTACCAATGCAGCAGGCGTAACATTTGGTAACAATATCAATTTTACTGTTGATAATTCAGAAAACTTTGCGCCTACTAAGGGGGCGAATGTTGTAATTTCAGCAGAAAAGCAAAGCATTGTTATTGATGAGGTCGAGTATGAGTTGAGTGACTTGTTGTCTAATCCGAAAGACACTAATACAGGTTGGCTTAGTAATCTGGAATCAGATTCTACCGGAGCGCAAGTTAATGTCCCGATTCTTAGTATTGGTGCCGGCAATCGTTTGACTGTACCGTATGAATTGTTTAATGAGAATACTGGTCAGAATATTAACGGTGTAGAGGGATCCATTACTATTGAGTTTGACCTTAAAGCCAAGAATATTGTGGGTGACGCGCCTATTATTGACGCCTCAGCCCCTTTCAGCCAGGCTTATACAGGATTGAAATTTTATCCTACGCGTGTAGTTTGCTTGAGTCGTAATAATTTTACGGAAGATATTTGCGATGCTCACTACCAAGAGGAAGTTCGTGAACATATTGCAATTAACATTATTCGTAATTTGCGTGGTGAGGGTATGAACCTTGTTCGTATCTATGTCAACGGTAAGTCTAATCGTTCATTCATCTATACTGATGAGGATAGATTCACTCCTATTGGCGTGGCCGGCGCACAGAATATTGTGATTGGTTCAGATGAAGCTGACATTGATATTTATGGTGTTCGCATTTACAAAGGGCAGCAGCTTGGTTCGACTCAGATTCAGAATGACTACATGGCTGGGATGCCAACCATTGAAGATAAAAAATTGTTCAAGCGTTTCAATTCAATTTTTAATGGTACGGAGATTGGTTATGATTTGTGTAATGCTATGGGACTCAACACAATTCTTCGTCGTATTCCAGAAGGCGGTCATTACCCTTCTCGCGAAAATCAAAGCAAGCAGAAGAATGTAGCTGTTGATGTCCGTATTTACACTGAACGTGGCAATGCAGAAAGTCTTGACACTAAGCACTCAGGCACGTTTACAGGCATGACTGATAAGGGGCAGGGAACTTCTGCTAAGGGGTATTATTGGTGGAATATTTCTGATGGTTTTGAAGATGATAAAGAGATTTCTGCTGATGAATATAATGCTAATGATCCGACTCACTATACAGAGGATGGGAAATACTATAAAAAAATATCGTATTTCAATTCACTGGATGGGGTAAGTCAAGTGTATGCTTCCAAATACGAGTTGGAAGAGGGTCGTGGCGGTATCACCAAATTGGTTGGTAAGTGCAACTATGCTTCTCCGATGCAAAGCCATAAGCTTGGCGCGATTTGGGCTTATGATGAGCTTTGGCAGTCGCTTGTTAATAATGGGAGTGATGGCCGTCCGGTACTTCAGAACACTCATGCTTGTTGTTACGAAAAGCCGTTCCTTGCTTTTTATCAAATAGGTAATGGTAATCCTGTGTTTTGTGGTTTCCAGACTTGGGGTAGCGGTAAAGGCGATAAGAAAACATTTGGTTACGATAAAAAGAAAAGCCCGGACTATCTCTGTGTTTCTGGAGCCGATAATGGTGCTATTGCAGCACTTTTCCAAATGCCTTGGATTGTCAGCAAAAACACACAGGGTGCATGGGAAGGTAATATCTATGCCAAGAGCGTAACTATAAATACCGGTGATATTAAAAACGGCTACTGTTATAAGAGCGGTAATAGTGATACACTTGCTTTTGAAGTTGAGATTGGTTCCAAATATGATGGTGGAGAAACAGATAAGGGCGTACTACGCATTGAGGATGAGGCAAAGGGGGGTACAGAAAACACCCTCTATACTCATTTTGCAGACTTTGCTAATTTTGTTTTTGCATGTTCGCCTTTGTTGAAGCCTTATGCCGGCACTGAAGCTCAATTGATTGCGGATAGTGACAATTTGGTTCGTGACCATCAGTATTGGATTTTCAATTCTGGTTCAGACCGCTTTAATGTGTATTACTTTAACCCCGCAACCGCTAAGTTTGAGAAGATTGTCAAGGTTCCTACAGCGTGGGGAAGCGATGGCCGTGCATATACTTACGGCAGTCCTAAACTTACAGAACAACTTGCTGGGGTCGTCATCAGTGTTGATACGGTTGATGGCAAGCAAAATATGACACTTGAAGAGGCAATGAATACTTTAGGGACATCAAATATGGATGTGCTTAATGACATTTTCTCTAAGGCTCGTGTCGCATATTTTGCTGCTCACGCTTCTGCGTACCTCGACATTACTGATATTGTATTTCATCAGTCATTTGTCAAACTGGAGGCTTGCACGGATAACCGTACCAAGAACGTATATCCGTGGATTGATCCGGCAATTGACAAATTGGTTCGTTGGAAGCAGGACGACCTTGATACTATCAAGAAGACCGATAACCAAGGTCGTCAAACTAAGCCGTATTATGCGTTGGAACATACTAAAGATGCCAATGGCAGCAACTATTGGAATGGTGAGAACAACATTCTCTTTACTCTTATTGAGCGTGCATATCCGGATCGTATGCGTAATATGATGCGTGACATCTTCACCCTCATGGCTCAAATTGCTGGAAGTGTAGAAGAATATATGCAGAAGCGTTATTATTGGGTTCAAGAATATTTCCCAGCTGTGGCATATAATGAAACGAGCCGAGTGCTTTACGAAGTTGCTCAGGTGAAGTTGATGAGTGGGCTTATCGATGTGAGTCAAGACCCAATCACACAGGCTGTAGGAGACCAGTTGGAGTGCGAGAAGCAGTTTATGAATCAGCGTTTACCGATGCTAATGTCATGGTGTGAGTATGAGACAGGTGGTGATGGCACCCTCAGTTTCCGTTCCGTGAATAACCAGCAGGGACAGTCACCCACATACGACATAGAATACACCGCTTACCAGTATATTTATCCGAAGTTGGCGATTGGTGGCAGCATGGCAGCATTGTATGCCAAAAAAGATGGAGAGTGGGTTAATCAAGGTAGCGAGCCTTACCTCTGTGCTCCTGGAGAGACTGTACGCTTCATTGTCAACACTGACTCCAATACTCAGTTTACACTGCGCTGGATGCACTATGCTAAGAGTATTGGTAATCTTGGTGCGCTTCCATGCGGAGAAGATGGTAATGTAAATATAACCGGAAGACGACTGAGAAAATTAGAGTGTTGGTCAGCAAACGGAGTTCCAATAGAATTTCATCCACGAGGAATCGTCATATCAAATTGTCGTAACCTTGAAGAAATAGATTTCACTCATGCGTCAGCGTTCTCTGGTACATTCTCTGCGGATTTGCCACGCCTACAATCGTTGTTACTGAGCGGTTCATCATACACCAGTGTAACACTCCCTAAAACATCAACACTGACTGAAGTGGAGTTGCCGGGCACTGTCAACGCTATTACTGTTGATGGTCAGCCTAATCTTGCAAGTATGCTGGTTGAAGGAATGGAAAACCTGCGGACACTGCGTATTATCGGGGAACATCAGATTCAGCAACAGACACAATCACTTATACAACTTGCTTATACACAAGCTAAAAATCTCAATCTTGTTGAGATTGATAATGTATTATGGACAGGGTTTGCTGTAGATGCTATGATGTGGTTGCAGCAATTAGAAGCCAATTTGACTGGTAGTATTAGCTTGAGTGGTAATTTGTCATTCGATAATAAATTGGCATTGGCAAATACTTATGGGAACATTGACGATGCTGCCAATAAGTTGTTTATCAATTACACAAAGCGTGCCATTAACAGTATTTCTGTTAATGGTCCAACGTACATAGCTGAAACAGGAATATACCAGTATAAATTGGTATGCTCTCCTTCTACCGGTAATGATGTCGCTCTCAAAGATGGGAAACTGGCTATCAAATGGGGCATTGATGATAGCGCTAAGCCTTATGGTACTTTTGTTGACCCCGCAAATGGTATTTTACAAGTAGTCAAATTAGATGAGAGTGGTACGGACATGCGCTATTTGGCGCAGTGTGAGCTTACAAAAACTACTGGCACTATCTTAACCGCAGAGTTTCAGGTTGGATTCTATCGGCGAGTACCTAAAATTGGAGACTTTGCTTATGCAGACGGTACATTCGATGATCAATACATGAAAGATAAGACATTGGTTGGTATTGTTTATAAACTTGACGAAATGTGGCAAGGCGACAATGAAGCAGAGCCTACTATTTTTACTGGTTATAATAAGCCGACAGAATCTTTTAAGGAAACAAGGAAACTTGTGGGTTATCAAATTAGTGTTGACGCTAAAGAAAATATTCCATTCAAAAGCGAAAGTGGTTTCATCAATGCTGGAAGTTCCGTTTGGGGGCTTTATCCGAGTAGTGATACAAACGGACATGGTAGCATACAAAGTGAAATTAGTGCGGCTACTGGTATCTCCAGTATTTTCGATTTGCCAGGTATTGTCAATATTACAACCCGTGGCTTGACAGGTGGACCTAATAATGACTATCAGACAATCGGCAACTATCTTGACATCAACGAAGATGATGGGTTCAAAGATTATTCTGAAGCATCAGGCTGTGTAGTTGATTGGCAGGGAAAACAAAAAACGCAAGCAATTGTACGCCATGCGAATCAAATCATCAACGCATATTTGCTTTCAGATGAAAATGAGTCTGTAGGTATTTATTTTACCGATGATGATGGTAATGAACATCAATTGTCTGGTATTCCAACTACAGTGAAGGAGTTAGCCAACGCAATGGAAATACTTCATAAAGCCAATAATAACTTAACGAAATACCAACAGTTTCTCTATCCAGCAGGATATGGATGTTATCTCTATCAGCCTACAGTGAAGGAAGGAGAGCAACTTGATCCTCAATATGCTTCTGGGAACTGGTATTTACCGGCTTGTGGCGAATTGTATCGCCAGTATAGTTTCTTTGCGAAATCCAGAACTGGAGGTATGAATGAGACCTATCAAGAAGGCCAAGGCACCAGCCCGGCTAAGAGTGTAATTGACGATATGATTTTAGCGGCAATCAATTCTTCGGAGCCCAATGAAATTAAATCTAATGTCAATCCATCACACGTGGAATATGGCAATTACACTGGGCTTGAGATAGCTGCTATCAATCGATATTTCCATTCATTAGTGGAAGCTGAGAAGCCAATCTACTCAATGATTCTATGGAGGGCTTTGGTTGCTAACGGTGCATCTCCGTTCACCCAGCACAGCACAGGCTACCACTGGTCATCCACTGAGTACAGTGCCGGCAACTCGTGGAACGTGAGCTTCGGCAGTGGTGGCAGCTACAACGGCCACAAGTACGGCACTATCGTGGTTCGCCCTGCTGTAGCCTATCAGTTTTTTCTTTAATCTTCCTGGCGAGCTGCTTAAAGCAGCTCGCCTATAACCGTTAAATAAAACTAAAAAATATGGATATAAATGGAAAATCTATGACTTATGAGGAAGTGTGTGACTTGTTTGATAGTTCGCCTTTTAGCGAACCTGATGACTCTGTTGTGCTTTCCAATGATGAAATAAATCGTGCCCGTCGCAATAAAAGAGAAGCCCGTAAGAAGGCTACTGGATTTCAGAATACACCTATTTACAGGTCATTGCACGCTTCTATGAGGCTTATCATAGAGATTGTGCAATTGATGCCCAAGAAAACTGTAAAAGTATCTGACATCTTACTCCAAAATTTTACGGATATGATTCGCTGGACTGCGGCAGCATATAATCATCAAGATGATTTTCTTAAACAAAATGCACTTGAAGAAGCTATTTCTTTAATGAGTGTGATTAAAATTACGCTCAATTGTATGTCCGGTCTCGTTAGCGCTACGAAGCACAAGCAGCTTATTGCGTCCTTTGACGCAGTGATACGTCAACTTGTAGCATGGCGTGGCTCACTAATACAAAGCCAGGGTTCCGATGACGAAGCCTAATAGCTGTAACATCGGAAGAGAGCTTAGAGCTTTGCTCGGATATGGGCGGCTGACTCCGTTTCATGGTACGAACTATGTTCGGAGTTACGAAGCTGCACAGCCGCATATAAACAGCACAGGCAACCACTGGTCATCCACTGAGTACAGTGCCAACAACTCGTGGAACGTGAACTTCAACAGTGGTAACAGCAACAACAACAACAAGTACAACACTAACGTGGTTCGCCCTGCTGTAGCTCATCCGACAAAGGCTTGGCTTCGATTAAGGGAATCTTTACAGGAAGCGTATGAAGACTGCTGTCGAGGCAAGACTTCCAGTCAACAATTCCAAGATTACATTCCCATCGCTAACGAAGACTTGGACTTACTTACAACGGAACTGATAGAGAGAACCTACAAGCCAGGGACCTCTACCTGTTTCCTTGTAAGATTTCCTAAACTTCGAGAAGTATTTGCAGCAGCCTTCAGAGACCGTATCATTCATCACTGGATTTGTATGCGGTTGGTGCCTCATTTTGAAGAACTCAATGAAAATATCGGTAATGTAACTCATAACTGTCGAGTTGGGTTTGGGACTAAATCGGCAGTTGATGGGGTGTTTGAAGCAATCAAAGAAGTCACCTTCGATTATGGTATGGAGGCCTACTTGTTCAGAGGAGACTTGGTAGGCTTTTTCATGTCATTACCCCAGCGCCGTATGTGCGATAATTTGATTGATTTTGCACAAGACGAATATCATGGTGATTTCAAGAATCTTCTGATATGGCTACTGGATGTGGTTGTGATGCACCGTCCTGAATTGAACTGTGTATTTAATTCAGACCCAAAAGATTGGGCTGGATTGGCTCATAACAAATCATTGTTCCGGACTGGAGAGGGGCGTGGTGCCCCAATCGGGAATCTTACCACTCAATTATTTGCCAATTTCTTTATGGCCGATTTCGATGCCTTTATGGTGGATTGCGTGAAAAAACTGAGAGCAAGAGGCATCAGGGCTGCTTATCATCGTTTTGTGGATGATTTCATCTTGGTTTGCAATGATAAAGAAGCATTGAAGTGGTTGATACATGCTGCTGAAATTAAGATAAAATCTATGGACTTGGTAATCCATAAGGACAAACGATATTTCCAGCCGGCCAGTCATGGAGTGCTATTTGTTGGCACATATATCAAGAATGGCCGATTGTATTTGAGTAACAGAACTATTGGGCGATTCACTAATAAAGCCAAGGAAATTGCTGAATTTATGAAACAACCAGCAAAAGAAATTACTTCAGCTGACCTTGACCATATTCTTGCGACCCTCAACTCATATCTGGGTTTCTGTAAATATCGGCAAATTTATCGAATCCGTCGTAAAGCCATGCAACCGCTTATTTACTCCCAAGAGTTTAAGAGGTATTTCAAAATCGACAGAAATGTCTCTAAAGTTACCTTGAGGAAACAATGGAAGACTATTATTAGATAGAAGAATATATTATGAAACAGATTTGCAAATTCAATACACGACCGGCCACTATCAATAATGGCGGGCATAAAAAGGGACACTGGATAGTGTGGCTCAATCTTCAGGTATCAGAAATGAAGCAACTGACAGAAAATCAGGATGAGCACTTTCAGGCTATCACGGAACGATTGGTGTTGGCCGACCGTTCTATATCTGCATTTCTTGATGCCGTAGATTCAGCTCATATCGCGGAGGCGACCACTGAAGAACTGGAATCAATTTTGCGATTCTTCCAGTCCGAAAATGACGTTGAGGCATGGAAAGCGATTCGGAAAATGCAGATACAAGGTTATGACAATAGCGAAAAGGTCAATCTCTTTTATTTTGACGGTCTTGCCCTTTGGCTTGATAAGGCAACCAGAGTTGGGTTGGTCAATTCTATAACCATTGAGAAGAAGGCCAAGCGTAGCACTACTTGTTTATGGTTTGGAAGCCATAGTGTCAATGTAAATGTTGATGTTGCTCTGGAAATCTTGTCGCAGCTTGAATTGTATGCACATGAATGTTATAATGTTACCGCACAGCATTTGGCGCAAATAGATAAATGTAGTACAGTTGAAGCTCTTAGGGCATTTGATGTTTGCGCTGATTACCCTGAAATTCTTCAGCTTAAAAATGCAGAATAAAGCTTGGTTTTGACACCATGCCATGAGCGTTTTGACTATTCTTCATAAAGACTTAAAGTACAATGGGCACAATAGCAAAAGGAGAAATCACACTTAGTCCGGTGAACGATGCTTATACAGTATTGCTCACTCCGTCTTCGTGTTCTATTTCTGCTGATTTTGATGGCTCAAACCCCAATCTAACCAATGCAAAAGGCACTATTACGGTTAAACGTGGAACCAAAATAGTGCCATTCAAAGTACGTCAAGTTGTATATTCTTCTGCTGGAATTTCCGTAAGTTGGTCATTTCAAGAGGTTACAACGCTGCCCTTTGCGATAACTAAACTCGCTAATACTATTTTAGACGGTTATGTGAAATTCCAAATTACCACACAAGACGGTTTCAATTATACAACCGAAGTACAATTCTCTTTCAATGTAGTACGTGAATCGACCATGCTTGATTGGATTCAGGATTGGGAGGGCACTAAAACCAAAGTTGGTGGCACCTATATAATGACCCCCAAGCTGTTCGTTGGTAAGAAAGAGGCCGTTCTTGACACTTCTGGCACTCAGCCAACATGGAAAGAAGGAGCATTGACAGGCGTGTACATCGGCCCAGATTTGCTTGCTTCAGGTGAGAGCAGCAATGGTATTTATGGTTATCTAAAAAGCCAAGAAATCTTTCATCTAAATGGAGATGGGGGAATGATTGGTGGATGGAGTATTGACTCTTATGGTATCTCCAGCAAAGAAGGTAGGCTTCAAATTCTCAGCAATGGTGTAATTCGCGCTATCAATGCAGAAGGAGACGCTATATGGAGTATCGGAGAAAACGGTGAAGCCAGTTTTGCGATGGAGAATGTGAGATTTTATGCAAACGGTGACGCCGAGTTCAAAGGGAAAATCACATCTCAGGAAGGCTCTATAGGTGGATGGACCATTGAAGAGGGGCGTATTTATAATATTCCTATTGGAATATCTGCTGCCCGGAAATATATTGCTATTGCAAACGTGAGCAAACTTGAACCCGACAGTGAATGGGGAGATGACCATTGGGGGTGGATGCGTGGATATGGCGGCGCCGCATTATATTATAGCTCCAGCAATAATTTTGGCTTTGTAGCGTATGGAACAGGTGGGGATAATTTAGTTTTTTCCGCTGGTTCTACCAATTGTATTGCCGGCTGGAACTTCGATACAGAAGCAATTTGGTCTGGTGATAAGAATAATACTATTAAGGGATATGCTACGAATGGCATAACAATTGGCTCTAATGGTTTGCGTGGTATCAAATGGTATATTGACGCAAATGGAGACGTGTCGTTTATGGGAGGCAAAATCACATTCTCTGCTGCTGACAATGGCGGTGAGATTGTGGGGTGGAAACTTAATGAAAGCCGCTTCTCTACGGATAAGATAACTCTTGTGTCAGATGACGCAAACACTGGGCTATATATGTCTGCTGCGGCAAATTCCCAGTTCAATTCCAGGTCTGCTGCATCATTGGAAAACTTTATAGATTCCTATGGTGGCATTTACTTGAAGGTTAAAGCTGATAGTGCGGACCTTGCTGCATACGATTTGAATGGCAAACGCATTTTCAAGATTAAAAGTAATGGTGTCAGTCATATTGCCGGCTGGAACTTCGATCACGCGACCCTCTACACTGGTACTGCTGCAACTTCTGGATATACAAACACTGGAGAAATCACTCTTGGTCCTACAGGATTGCGTGGCTATAAGTGGCGTTTTGAGAACGATGGTTCTGGCGCATTGGCTGGTGGTAAGATCAATTGGGATGCGGACGGCAATCTTAATGTTGATGCTAAGATTAGCGCAAACAATATTACTGCTGGCACTATATCTACTGCATCTATTCAATGTGAAGGAAAATGGGCTTTACTTACAGACGGATCAGGATATTTAGCATCCAACCATCTATTTTGGGATGATAATGGTAATCTAACCGTAGAAGGAAAGATTGTTGCGACATCTGGTAGTATTGCAGGGTTCAAAATTTCATCTGGATGTATTGGGGTAGAGAGCTCCAGTGATTCAGAGCCTAGATCTAATTCACAAGCAAGTTGGGCTGCCCTTACAATTTATAAAGATTTCTTTAAGGTTGGAGGAGCTAAAGGATATGTCATGTTTGGTAATGATGTCATTCCGAGCTCCGCAGGTGGCGCTTTCACGGCAGTTGGCCGTATTGTCAATAATGCTCCTAATACTTTTGGGTATTATGGATTTGATCAAGCCAATTACGGTTTGCTGATCAATGTGACCGGTGGTACGAAAAACTATGGCATAGAATCAAACGCAGCTTTGAAAGCTCCTGCATTTATTAACACAAAAGCTAAAATGCTTACTTTTGGGAGTGGATCCTATACTGTTGATTTCTCGCAATATAATATTATTTTAATGTATTACAATCAGCCGGATTATAGCGGTGCAGAAGTAACTCTCCCAACGGAATCATCCGTGGCTAAACAATTTGGTCTAAGCACTCTTCCAGATGACTTTGCTACTATAGTGACTTTTAGAGTAAGATCTGGTTCAAAGAAGATCATATTGAAAGGAATTTATAATCACAATGAAGGAGTGCAAGATTACGAAATGGCTTCTGGAGATTCTATAACAGTGTTGATTAGCAAAATTGATGGTTTCAGATACCAAATACTAAATCATTCAAGCTAATGCGTAGAGATATAGAAATACATATTATAACTGGTGATGTTGCCATCAGCCCCCAGAATAAAATCAAATTGAGAGAGTTTAGGTGGGTTGATGAGCCTGCATTGCTATCTCGCTATATTTATGGTGAGATAGATGTGCCATACACATTGAGTGAGCGTACAATTTTGAATAAGGGGGTATGCTTTGTGATTCCATATACTCCCAGGTACAAAGAATTTATGCTTCGAGTTCGCCGTGTAAATGAAGATGGCTCATTTGTCTATGTCACCAACGATGTAGATGGTTCCCAGTGGTTTATCGTTAAGTCACAAGTATATGGCGCCACATTAAGAAATGTATTTGCATCAGAGTTGCCTTCTATATCGGAAAATGGATTCTTCATCATGCTCAAAGATGGCATCGCTCAATTATATGCCAGCAGTCAATCCGATTTTAATATCATCAAGGCTGGACGACAGAACGCAAACTGCCTTCTTGCTTGTTTCCCTGGTGGCAACTATCGTTACCCATTGACAGGAGTTGGCCTTGCTCGATGGATTAACTCAAATAATGTGACATCAACCAGTCTGACCAAAGTACTTCAGGATGAATTTGGTGCAGACGGCGTAACGATTCGTAATGCCGCCTACAATTATGAGACCAAGCAAATGGAGTTGGACGCAAAAGATTTGGAGGGTTAAACTATGGGCATATATACAGTAAAACCGAACCAGAATTTGTTTGATGTAGCCCTGCATTTGTATGGCAGCATCGAAGGACTATTTGACCTTCTCATTAGTAACCCGGAACTCAATATGACTTCAGACCTTGTGTATGGTCAAGAACTTATATACCATGAAGATTTTGTATTGAATGAATCAATTGTGAGCGAGTTCAAAAAACAAAATATCACCCCCTCATCTGGAGCACGTAAAGTCTATTTCAAACGTCCTGGTGAAGATTTGATATTTCTTGTAGGAGTCAATGCGAATATGGTCTTCACTTCCTTCAAAGTTGCGGGAGAAGGTACAGTGATTATTGATTGGGGAGATAATACGGAATTGGAACATGTACAATTATCCGTAGTTGTACAATCTATTGAACATTATTTTGATAATGAGACAGAAAAGAGACGCATCCGCATTTATGGAGACACACAAACGCTAAAATTCACTCAGCTCGATACAACAGGGTTAGGTGGAGCTTTGATTCTTTGTAAACCTGTTGTTGTTGATGAATATGCTTGCACTAATCGTGGGTATTTATTGGTAGGATTATCTATGTTTGAGGGCACATATAAGATAGACCTTCGTTCGACTACTATTGACAGTCTGCTACCGATAGGTGACATGAGCCTTCAAGAACTTGACTTGACGGGTGTTCGTTTTCTACATGATAACACTGTGGACGATTATCTTGAATATATTGTGACTCATCATGCCGATCGTCGGCCTTGCACTATATGGCTGACAACCGAACCTTCAGAAAGAGGATATGCAGCTATCAATACAATTCTAAATGAGCCGGAGTGGAACATTTCAGACACATGGAAATTTTATATTAACAATCAATTATATCAACCTGACAATGGCACGAACACTAAGTGAAATATATGCTGAGGCAAAAGATAGCCGCAACCAGTATCTTGAGCTCACAGAGTTCGAGAATAGCTCTAAAATGTCTATAATTGACGCATTTACATGGGTTACATCGGCGTGCATTTGGACGTTTGAAAATGTCTTGGATGTATTCAAGATTGATCTGGCGAAGGACCTTCAGAATCGAATCAATGGCACTCCGGCATACTTTGCCAATGCTCTATTGAAATATCAATCTGGCGATGAACTGGTGATGAATGAAGATGGAACAGCTTTTTCTTACCCTAATATTGACGCCTCTAAGCGTGTTATTACGAAAGTGGCGTATTTTGAGGAGGAAGAGGTTGGATTCCATGATAAGCTGGTTCGTTTCAAGATAGCGACAGGAAAGCCCGGAGCCTATGCTCGTATTGAGGAAGACGAGTTGATTTCAATCCGGGCCTATCTCAATCAAATATTGTTTGCCGGCCAACATGCTAAAGTGGTTAGTCGCATTGGTGATGTATTGATACCACGGGTAGTTGTGTATTACGATGGTGCTGTGACCGAAGATGAGATATATCAAGCTATTGAAGATGCCCTCAATGAATATATCGCTAATATCGAGTTTAATGGTTTGGTGTATGCTCAGAAAGTAATTGACAGCATCCAGAGTGTTGAACACGTTACTGATGTGTCTGTTTCTTCAGACGATACTGACCATCAAGGCATATTTGTTGCCAAGTATGACGACGATAATCATCTTATCAAAGATGAAAATGGCAATGTCCAGACTAAAATTGGACGCTACTACATCCCTAATTCTGGCTATATCAAGCAGAGCTCTTGCGCCGATGAGGAAGTGAATATTCCTTTGTGGCGTGATACAATAATTCTTAAACTGGAAGATAACGTATGAGGTACTTTATCAACTTCGACAAAACGATAAATCAGCTTGTGCCTTACTATATAGGAGGACGCAAACTGATTCTGTATCTGCAAGCATTGATGTCCCCGTTACGGCATGTCAATGATGGCTTTGTAGAATATGCCAAAGAAACGAGAATCGAAGCTGCTATGACCTCTCAGATTTTTAAGTTTGAATGGTACCTTAATCGTAAATTCAAAAAGTATTTTGCGAATGGTGGGCGAATTGCGATTAAAAACTCTGAAGCATTAGGCACTCCGATTTATCACGAATCAGCCAACATTGATGTGGAGCAAAATATATTAGTGTACCACGACAAAGAGGCTGGTGTTACTCGCCAATTGATTCTATATCGTAGTGATGAGCAGACAGAAGAAAGCTCTGTTAGTTTTATCGTTACGACACCCCAAATTGATACGAAGCTTATTACAGAGCAAAAATATGTCGCAATGCTGAAATATGTCATAGACAGGTATCGGCTTGCAAATAAAACTTATATCATCAAATACGATTGAAATGAAAGAATTTAGCGCACAAACCGGTGGACGTTACACCTATGCCGACGACCTGGAAAACCTTCAGGATTTGGCGTTAGCTTTTGCTCAGATTTTTGATGACTGTGACAATTTCATTGTAAGCGGTTGTGAAATTACAGGCAGTGCTATCAGTGCTGGCTATGTGTTCTTGAATGGAAAATTCCGCTATTTCTCAGGTGCTACAGGTATCACGTCATGGCCCCAGTACATTTATGAAGCCAATTTTACCGAAAATATGCCTTATGAAAGCGGTGGCTCAAAGGTTGGCCGTAATATTTATGGATGTGCCATAGGTAAGTCTGTCCCCGTAAAGCAAGACGAGCTCACTGGTAAAGCCCTTCAGTCTATTGCAATGCCTTCAACAGGCGGGCTACGCATGAAGGACGCCTTTATCGGTAAATACGCTCTTTTGCTCAATCCTGCAAGCAGTTCGCAAACTGTCAACAGTGTTGTGAATTTTGCCAAGGCAATCAATGCTAATGGCGATGTTACGGTCAATAAGAGTGTCACTATTAAATCTGGTGCAATCAAAGCAGAGATAAACTATAGCGGCAGTACGCTTAATGTCAAATACACCGGCAATACGAATAATTATCAATTGTCGTTAGAAGACGGCGTGGGTCTTCGCTTTTATGCAAATGGTACTTTGATTGCCACCATTGGAGCATCTGCTATAACTTTCAGCAAACCAGTATCAGCAAATGAGGGCATGTTTGGTGGGCTCGTACTGACTGCTAATAACTTGTATCAAGGAACGGCCAATGCTATTAGTGAGTTGGCTATCAATGTATGTGGTTATAACGGCGGTATCACCCAGTTCAGAACCACCCATATCGGAAATGGTAAGGGAAAAATTCTGTTTAGCATTGTCGGTTCTGAAGGAAGTGCCAATATATATGGCGTGACAAAAATAGAAGCTGGCGTTACTGATGGGTTAATCCTGAAAGCAAATGCTCAGAAAGAAAACAATAGTCTGACTAATGCTATTTCTTGGCGTGACTCACTCAATAATGTTATGGCCCGCATTGGCTTTTTGAGCACCACAGATCAAGTATTCTCTATTTCGGCACCATCATACAATCTCAGTATTATGGGCCACGCCAGCGTAAACATTGGTCCGGCTATTATGGAAGATGGCGTATTGCTTTCTGAGAAATACGTGCTGGCTACCAATTTCACTAAAGAATTGAATAAGAAAGCTAACACAGCAGATGTTTACACAACCACTCAGGCAAATGAGAAATTTGCGATAAAAGCCAGTGGGTTATCGCAGTTTGTATCAACAACTGTTACTGCGGCCGATTGCCGTTCTCATATAGGCGCTATTGGCAAAAACGACTTGAGCTCGTATGCAAAATTGTCAAATTGCCTTTCTGATATGGCAACAAGTGATGCACAGAAACAGAAGATCCGCAACAACATCGGAGCCGCTGGCGTAGGCGATTTCCAGCCTAAATTAACAGATTCTGGTTGGAAATGGATTAAGGATTCGCTGTATGTACGTCAAATTGGTAATATCGTGTGCATACAGGGTTCTACTAAAACAGTACATTCAGGCACAGTGTTTACTATACCAAACACTATAGCAGCCCCAAGTCATGCAGTTAAACATAGCATTGCTCTCTCCAATAAAAAATCCTGGGTATGCAAAATTGCAGCCGGTCAAAGGGCTTGCACAGTTGTCTATTGTGATGGCAGTTGTGGAAAATCAACAGAATTTTCAATCACTTATATGGTATAACAATGAAAACGTACAATTCACCCGCACAGGCTCGTAACTTGCGAGAAATTGAGGCCGCAGCCGCCTCTTCAGTAATTAACATTATTCCTACAATCAATGGCGACATTCAACCCGTACAAGCCGCAGAAGAAGGGGAAGAAAAGAGGACGGAAACCGAAACCGAAGCCCCAGGCAAAAAAACGCGGTCGAAAAAGAATACTAAGGAGGTTTGATGAAGTCCCTCTTGGCTATAATTTGCGATTGAACGCTCCATTAGAGTTCGACCTTATTATGCAAGTAGTCGGCTCTAATGGAGTCCCAGATGCAGATTTGGTGGAAGCCATTAGCTATTCATCCAAAAATCCATATTTCAGGACTGTGGATTTCAGACGAGTTCTGATTTTATATAGAAATGAAGGCTGTTATGCAGAACACCCCAAGAGACCGCCAAAGCCTCAAACTATTGTGGCTGCGATAAATAAGCGAAAAAATATGATGAAAGGATAATTTCAAGAATAGTCTGAAAATTGGTGCGAATGAGAAAATTGTTCGCACTTTTTTTCACGCTCTTGAAAATTTTTGATTAACTTTGCACCGCATTTCAAATTGACTTCGTACAGAATTTATTTATTAAAACTATGCAAACTCCTATAAATGAAGGATTTTACCGTGTCTGTACGAAAGCTTACAGACTTAGAACTTTTACAAGAGGCGTGTGCTACGACATTTTTGGGAACCAGTCATGCGACACTAAGTTCTCTTTATAAGTCTGAGCACTCTCCAGTACGCACTCAGCTATTTTGGATTAGCCTCAAAAACATTCCTCTTTACATTAGTACACACTTAATTCGTCACCATGTTGGTTCTGTTCCTTTTCAACTAACTTGTCGAGATGATAGAAACGGGGGCAACCCTGGTTTGCCCGGCAAGGTGGATTTAATTATTGAGCGTATCAGAGGATTGGTAGATACTTGGCATAATGGTGGTGCATTTATTAGCAACCATCAGCATGAGGTAGATGCAATCTATGAAGAACTGGAGTGGCTTAAAAATAATGCTGACAGAGAAACCCCAGTAAACCTCAGTCTATGTATCAATGCCCAATCATTGATTGATATGTCGAAGTTGAGATTGTGTACTGGATGTGCGTCTCCCGGTACTGTAACCGTGTTTCAGGCGATCAAAGAAGAGATTGTAAAAATTGACCCGGATTTGGCTTCAGTAATGGTTCGTAAATGCGTATATCGAGGTGGCATTTGCGGAGAGCCAAGATGCTGTGGGTTTAACGGAACTCAGAAATTCCGTGAAGAATTGTCTCGATATTTGTCAAATTTCAATCAAAAGCAAAAAGGGTTATTCCATGAAAACTGTAATTAAACGCGATGGCCGTAAGGTGCCGTTTGACCAGATGCTTATCACTAAGGCGATTCTCGCTGCGATGAAAGAAGTTGGTACAACAGATGAAGACTATGCAATCAAAATCGCTAACAAGATTGCAACCAAGTGCCCCAATGAAATTTCCGTTGAGGAAATTCAGAATCTGGTGGAAGAGAGCTTGATGGCTTCCAAATATAAAGATGTAGCGCGTGCGTACATTTGCTATCGTAATGAACGTAGTAAGGCCCGTCATCGTGAAAGCGACCAAACCATCCTCAGCATTATCGCTGCTGAAAAGAACGACATCACTCGTGAAAACGCCAACATGAACGCCGATACTCCTGCCGGCATGGTAATGAAAATCGCCAGTGAACGAAGCAAGGAACTGGTAGATGATTATCTTTTGTCCGAAGAAACAAAGCAAGTTGTTGCTGACAACATCCTTCATATTCACGACAAGGATTATCTGCCTACCAGAAGTTTGACTTGCATCCAGCATCCTGTAGATAAAATTTTGAGCGGAGGTTTTCAGGCTGGACATGGAGAATCACGTCCGGCTAAACGTATTGAAACCGCAAGCATTTTGAGCTGTATATCTATGGAGTCGGTTCAAAATGTCATGCACGGAGGCCAGGCTATTCCAGCATTTGATTTCTACATGGCACCTTATGTGCGTGTTACTTTTAAGGAAGAACTCAAGAAGTTGGAAACGGTTAATGAGGTTGACTTGTCCGAAGCCTATGATGCACCTTATGATGATTTCCTTATCAGACCTTTGGATGGTATGAAATCGTGGGAACGTATGGTACAGCACGCTATGAATGAAACTGTACGCCGTGTACATCAGTCTATGGAGGCTTTCGTACATAACCTGAACACCATTCATTCCCGTGGCGGTAATCAAGTAGTCTTCAGTTCTGTCAATTACGGTACTGATACATCGGCAGAAGGCCGTTGCGTAATCCGTGAACTGCTGCTGACTACAGAAAAGGGAATTGGCAACGGCTCTACTGCTATATTCCCTATCCAAATTTGGAAAAAGAAACGGGGTGTAAGCTATCTGCCTGGTGATCCAAACTATGACCTTTACAAATTGGCGTGTCGCGTAACGGCCAAACGCTTTTTCCCGAACTTTGTTAATCTTGACGCGCCGTTCAACCAGCATGATAAATGGCGTGCAGACGACCCCAAACGCTACATGTATGAAGTAGCCACGATGGGATGCCGCACCCGTGTATTTGAAGACCGTCATGGCGAGAAGACTTCTGTGGGTCGTGGCAATCTCAGTTTTTCGACTATTAACCTTCCAGGCATCGCTTTGAGTGTTCGAGATATAGAAGATGAGAACGAACGTATCATCGCCTTCTTCGATAAGCTTAATAAAGCGATGACGGTAACGGCACGGCAGCTACTCGACCGATACGAGTTCCAGTGCACCGCTAAAGCCAAACAATTCCCATTGTTGATGCAGGGTTTATGGGTCGGTTCTGAAACTCTTGGTCCCAATGATGAGGTAAGACCAGTACTTAAACATGGTACCTTGGGAATCGGTTTTATTGGCCTTGCAGAATGTCTTGTAGCACTCACGGGTAAGCATCACGGAGAAAGTGACGAGGCTCAGGAACTTGGCCTGAGAATTATAGGCGCTATGCGTAATTGCGCCCAAGCATTTTCCGACCATTACGATATGAATTTTTCTGTTCTTGCAACACCAGCAGAAGGTCTTTCCGGCAAGTTTACAAAGAAAGACAAGCAGAAGTATGGCCTCGTTCCTGGTGTGACAGACAGAGAATATTACACCAATTCAAATCATGTTCCAGTGTACTACAAATGTAGCGCTGCGCATAAAGCACAGATAGAAGCGCCCTACCACGAATTAACTCGTGGTGGACACATCTTCTATGTCGAGCTGGATGGTGATGCAACACACAATGTAGAAGCCGTAATGAATGTGGTGGATTTGATGGACAAGTTCAATATTGGTTACTGTTCAATCAATCATACCCGCAACCGTTGCCTTGATTGTGGATATGAAGATGCGCAAAAGGAACTTCATACATGCCCAAATTGCGGAGGCGATAACATAGATACCCTTCAGCGTATTACCGGTTATCTTGTAGGTACAACAGATCGTTGGAACTCTGCAAAACTTGCAGAACTAAAAGACCGGGAGACACATGAGTAATATACTATATGTAGCTAAGATTGTCAGCTCAACCTCAGTTGATGGGGTTGGGCTGCGCAATTCCCTGTATGTGTCTGGGTGTAATTTTCATTGTCCCGGATGTCATAACAAGGAATGGTGGCCATTGGAGTCTGGGCAGGAAATGACAATTGAGGAAGTTTATGCAGCTCTTAATGTTGACGACTTCAATATTTCCATTCTTGGCGGCGAACCTCTTGTGCAGTACCCAGCAATTCTTGAACTGTGCCGATCCATCAAAGAACGCACTGATAAAACCATTTGGATATGGACCGGATATGAAATGGCACAAGTTAAAAGCTTGTTTAACGACCTGATAAAATATGTAGATGTCATAGTTGATGGGGTTTTCAAAGAAAACTTGCGAGATGCGACACTACCATTTAGGGGATCGAAAAATCAGCGGATTTATGAGATTGTGCATAATCCGGAAATCCGCATTACTGATATATCTGACAGGTTTGATTAGTGTAATAAGCAAACACTTTCAAAAATAATCTTTTTAATATAAATGAAAATGTTAAATACTTGATTTACAGCAATAATGCAAAACATATTTTCAAGCCCTTGAAAAATTTTCGCCCAAAAATTTTGTTAGGTTGAAAAAATGTCTTAACTTTGCAGCGCAATCAATAATAACGAATGAATATGACATGATTAGAAGTAAGGGCATAGTCGAAGTCCATGAGGGTTATGCCGACACCAGCGAGCTTGAAGAGGCTGTGGACATTCTGCCAGATGGAGAATATGGTTATCTCCTGTTTGACAAGAACAAGAACCGCTCGCTACCTCAGTTGAAGTTTCTTTTTGGGTATTTACTGAAAACTCTAAGTGAAGAGTTAGAAGGCAACCCAGATCCGGAAGCACTATACAGTTATTTTGAAGAGCTTTATGCTCCGATTCATCGCTGCAAAATCCCAGGAGAGGCAAATGTATTTGAATACTTTGACCTTAAAAACGAACCAGCAACTGAGATGGATTATGTTATTGAAAAAATTATCCATCATGCCAAGACAGAATGGGGTATTGACCTGCTTTCCCGCGAAGGGATTAAAGCTGCTGAAGCAGCAGAACTTTATGCAGGTGCCTATGCTGATACTTGGAAGAATTATCAAAGGAAAGTCTAAAAGACAATTCTCCCATGATGGAACAAGAAAAAAAAGCACGTACACTCCATGACGTGTTTGCGGCATCCCAAGAAACATTTGATGACGCAAAGAAAAAGAGTGCAGAAGAGAGCAGCAAACGCGCCTCGTTTTTCCGTTTTGCCAAAGATGGCACTTATGCTATTCGTATTCTTCCTTTGGCACCAGTTCAAGACCAGGATGGTAACTTCTTACCGTTGGAACGTAAGGGCTATGAATATCCGCTTCGTTCCTTGATGCTCAAAATTGAGAACGACAAGAAGCTGGTGAAGGGTAAGCCGTCTATTACCTATGTTACAGTTTGTAACGCCAAGTATGCCTTTAAGGAAATCAACGCAGACCTTATTGACACCTATGTTTCTGTGGCATGTGAAAAGTACGCAGACGATGACAAGCTCTGTAAGAAGTTGCGTGAAGGCAGTTTTTCCGGTGGCTTGAAGTGGGATTCGCGTCGTTGCATGTATATCATCGACCTTGACAATCCCGGCGATGGCGTCCAAATCCTCCAGCTTTCTTATTCACAGTACAAAGACCTTGAAGAGCGCAAGTTGAACTTGTGGGGCAAACTGAACAAAAACGGAAAGATGGTGCCATGCCCTATTTCTTCTATTGACTCAGCTTATCCTGTTGAAATCACTCGTAAGACTGAGAATAACAAGCCGGCATACAGTTTCAACATCGACACCGTATCTGATAAGGATGTTCTGGACGAAGCTATCCTCCAGCAACTGATTGACATGCCTCGTCTCCCGGAGCAAATTTACCGTTACACTCGTTATCATTTGGAGGCTACTGTTGCTTATCTCAGCCAGCTTGATGAGAAGTTTGACATCGATGTGATGAGCGAAGATAAGGTTCAGAACTGTATTGACCAGATCAAGACCTTGCTGCCGGCAGACGATCAGTCTCACTTTACTCTTGGCGAGGGTAAAGAGGATGAATCTGATAGCGATTCTGCTAATGACATTGATTCTCTGTGGGCTCGTTACGATGCTCTTTGCAATGATGACCTCGATGACCAGACTGCTGAAGGACAGGAACTTCGCACTGACATTATGGCTTATATTGAAGCGCATAACCTTGACGTAAAAGTAACTCGTAAGAAATCCAATGAAGACATTCTGAATGAAATCGAGGATGAACTTGCCACAGCTGCCAACAATAGAGGTAATGAAGAAGAGGAAGAGGAGGAAAAGCCCGATCCTGCGCCTAAACGCCGTCAGACCCCTGTTGAAGAAGAGGAAGACGATGCAGAACCCGCTCAGCCAGCCGATGAGGAAGAGGATGATACGCCAGAGCCTGAACGTCCCCGTTCACGTCGTGAGCGCAATGATGACACCAATGAACCGGCTGCACGAGCAAGTCGCCGTGGATCCCGTCCACCCCGTCGTCGTGATTAAATAACAACGCACTTTAATCGAAATGTTCACCCAGTTAAATCTGGGTGAGCATTTCTTAAAACACAATTGATTATGTCAAAGAAATCTCCCTGTGCGTTGTTGATAAACGATATTCACGCCAGCAAAGATAATATAGCTGAGTTTCGCAAGAACTGGAATGAGGCTTTACAACTCTGCAAGCAGAACGAAATACAGTATCTGATTGTAGGAGGTGATATGTGGCTTTCACGCAGCGCTCAAACTTTGGATGTCCTTATGGCAGTCCGTTGGGCCATTTTGGAAGCCACAAAGCAATATGGGCTTTATGTTATTATCGCAGAAGGTAATCATTGCAAGGTTAATCTGGAAAACATGGAGGGTTACAGCCATGTGTTCTCTGACTATGAGAATGTGGAGGTAATCAATGACTTTACCGAGATTGATTTATCTGATGAACTCTCTCTGTATGTGATGAGCTATTTCCCCGAAAGCGGCTCATTCATTGAGAAATTAGATTCCCTTCAGCAAGAATATAACATTGACAGCCAGAAAAAGAATGTATTATATATCCACGAGGGAATACGCGGAGGCTTAGCTACTCCAAGTGATGATGAACTCCCGGCTAATATCTTTAAGGGTTTTGATTCTGTATTAGTGGGTCATTATCATAATCGTAAACAAATTCCTGGCACACAAATCGAATATATTGGCTCTTCTCGTCAACACAACTTCGGTGAAGATGAAGAGAAAGGCTATACTATACTTTACACAGATGGCTCTACTAAGTTTGTCAAGAACGAAGTGAACCAGCGATATAGGGTTATCGAAGTAGATGTAGCAGATATGGACGATGATTTTATGGAAATGCTGGCTAAAGTTAAGGCCGATAGTCGCTATAAAGTCAAAGTTCGCGTAAAATGTAATTCTGCCCAGTCGTCCTCAGTCAACAAGCAACAGCTTGCTGAAGCCGGCGCCAACAAAATTGAGCTTGTTACTGAACAAACGGAAGTTATGCACACCGATCATCAGAGCATCACACAGAAGTTTGACAAGTCAGGCATTAAGGAGGAGTACACTAACTTTTGTACTCAAAAATCCATCGATAATCAGCTTGGTCTCCACTATCTTGATAAACTGAAGTAAGTATGTGGCATCTGAAATCTATTCATGCTAAAAATCTTTGCTCGTTCTTGGAATTGGATTATTCTCCGAAACAAGGCGCAGCAACACTGATATTTGGAAATAACCTCGACAGTGATTCCCAGAACTCTAACGGCTCTGGCAAATCTGCATTGATAGAGGCTATTGCAATCGGACTTACCGGAGAGCCACTTCGCAAAGTAAACGCCGATGAAATTATAAATGACACTAAAGACGAAGCGACTATTGGCATCGTTTTAACCAATGATGTACTGGGAGAGCAAATGACAGTCAATCGCCGTCTTTCTCGTAAGCAGCCCCAGCAGATTCAAATTGTCAAGCAGTCAGGTCCATACGATACAGATACGGAAGAAATCAATCAGGCTACGGTTGCGGATTACAATAAGTATATCCTTGATCAGATTGGCTTATCAAAGGACGATATTTTTGGGAATTTCATCTTGACTGCCCGTAAGTATAAGTCTTTTCTTGCCAGTTCAGATAAAGAGAAAAAAGAGCTTATCAATCGTTTCAGCAATGGCGTTATGGTGGACCAATCAATTGAGGAGCTTCATGTCGATATGGAGCCCATTGAAGCAGAAATGAAAGAGGCAGACAAAGAAGTTGCGACTTGCACTGGCCGTGTTGAAGCATTAGGCACCGAAATAGAAAAGGCTATCAATGAATCTGCTGAGCGTAAGGCTTCCAACGAATCCCGCATTAAGAATTGGACTGAATTGATTGCTCAAAAACGGGCAGACATTCGTACAACTAATGATAACATCAACAAGATTGATGAAAGTCTTGGGAGGTTAGATGACCTTGATGCAGAAATGCAGGAACTCGAAAAAAGTGACAGAGGTGTCAAAGAATCCCTTCAGGTAATTGCAAATCAGTTCAAAACAAATGACCTTGCTTTAACAACAGATTATCTCCATGAGATGATTGTGCTTGACACTCAACTGGAGACCGCATCCAAAAATGCTAAAGTTTTGGCAGCTAAATCCAAAGAGCTCAGTGATGTGTTGGATGAACAAGAAAACGATTACAACACAACTCATGCGGAGCTTCAGTCTAAGCTGGAGAAGAATAGTGTCAATCGTGCAGAATGTACTGAGCATTTGGAGAAACTTAGTAAGGCTGTTAAGCGCCTTCAGAATAAAGCAGATTCGTTGAATGGTGATGAGCGTACAAAAAAACGCGAGGCCGCTTCTCTTGAAAATCAACTTGCCGGCGTTATTCAATGTCCTAAATGTAAGCACGAATTTACTCTCCATGCCCAGTTAGATATTGAAGCAGCCCGGAAAAATCTGAAATCAGTACAAGCCGCTATTGCTCAAATAGGCAAAGACCTCATTGAGAACAATAAGGAATATGACAAGACAGTTGCTGATGGAAAGAATCAACGGGACATAGAAACTGCGTTGAATAATGAGCGTAAACAAATTGAGCAGGATTCCGAAAAAGCGGATGCAACAATAAAGAAAGCCAGGCAAATTTGTTCGCAATGTGAAAAGGAGGTCGAAGAAGCTAATACCCTGCTTGCTACAATTAAAGACAAAATCTCAAAAATTCGTAAACGCATCTTTGACGAAGTGTTTGAAGTTATTGACAGTGCTTATAAGCGCCGTGAAAATCAAATCAAATCTTTAGAAGAGGATGTCAATACTATGAATGGCTCTATTGCATCCTACGAAAAGGCTATCGAAGATGCTCAGAACGCCTCAGAAGAGGATATGCTGGATTCTCTTAATAAGAGTCAAGCCGAGTATCAGAAAGCCCTCAAGAAAGCCGTAGAAGCCAAGAATGAGGTAGAGAGTAGGCTTAATGAGCTGAAAGCTCAAGAAGCATATTTTATTGAGTTCAAAACATACCTCGCCAATACAAAAATCAATGCCATTTCCCAAATTACTAATGAGTTTTTGGAAACCATTGGCAGCGATATACGAGTTGCACTTTCGGGATATACTATTTTGAAATCTGGAAAAGTGCGCGACAAAATTTCTGTCTCACTTCTTAGAGACGGGGTTGATTGTGGTTCATTCGAGAAATTCTCTGCCGGAGAACGTGTTCGAGTAGAACTTGCAAGCATCCTGAGCATGAATCAATTGACGAATCTGAATTGCGAAGATGGGAAAGGATTAGACCTTCTTATCGCGGATGAGGTTCTTGACAGCGCAGATGAGCAGGGACTCGCCAGCGTTTTTAAGGCACTCAACCAAACGCAAATCACTTCATTAGTGGTTAGTCATGGTTTGACCAATGAGGGCTATCCCAACAAAATTACTATAACAAAAAGTAATGGGGTTTCCTCAATTTATGAAGCAACAAACAACGACCACAACTGAGAAACTTACTCGTAATGAAGTGGCCGCACTCGACATCGCAACGCACACCGGCTTTTTCTGTTTGAATGAACGTGGCACATGGGATTTCACTGAATCTATGCGCCGTAACAACAACAAACAGCACAAGGCTTTCCGCGACACACTGATTGATTTTATCCAGCGTAACGGAATTAAGCAGATTGTGGCTGAAGATGTCAGTGTAAACAACCACTTCACTGATACACGCAAACTTTCAGAGTTTCGTGGAATTTTGTTTGAGGTGTGTGACACCCTCGACCTGCCTGAGCCCCATTTCATCAATCCGGCATCCCTTAAAAAGTTTGCCACTGGAGATGGAAAGGCTACAAAGGCAAAAATGATTGAGTTTTGTAAACTCAGATGGCAAATTGAGCCCGGCGATGATAATGAGGCCGACGCAATTCACATATTCTTCTGTTATATCAAGCGTTTTAACCTCTAATCATGCAGCCAGTTAATAATGTATTTCCAAAGGAAGTTAAGAAGCATAAGAAGGTTTTGAACAAGCATCTGAAAGAGTTCTATCAATTATTGGACTCCCAGCCCAAACCTTCAAATGAGACAGTACGAGCTGAGTTCATAAGACATGAATCAGAGTGGCGTGTACACTGTGTCACCCACCGTCTTGGGACACGTATAGCAGATTTGTTTAATGCTAATGTGTCGCTCGCATGGGAACAAAAGTACACTCTACCGAACAAAAAGTAGATGTCGATTGCCTTCCAGAAGTAATAGCCCGCAGAACAGCTCTCTTCAATCAATACGTTCTGCCCTTCTCCAATATGATATACAAATTATGTAAGGATTATAGTTGGAGCCCGCAAAATGTAGAAGAGAACTATTCTGAGGTTATGGTAAACTTCTATAGAAGAATAGAGACATACGATCCGAACCGACCAATAAGAACGTGGATTCACATTTGTGTCAAGCGTCAGGTCTGGGCTTGTGAACGACAAAGAAATGCCCACAATAATAAGAGCGACGACAATGATATTGATGATTATAGGGACGAACTGTTGAATGATGATCATGTCAGTGAAAATGTTTTGGGTGTAGATAATTGGCGTGAGCATTATAGTCCTGATATAGTTGAAGTCATTGACGAACTAAAGCCAAGATACCGAGACGCATTGATACTCCAGGAAGCTGGGTATTCACTGAAAGAAATTGCAGAGATGGAGTATGCTAAAGGTTCATTGAAAACTCTCAACATTGATACTATTAAAAGCCGGCTTAGGTTGGCAAGACAATATTTAAGAAACAACCTTACTAAAGATGGTCAACGAATACCTCATCAAACAGACCCTGAAGATGTTCCATGAGATTGCAGTTAAGCTCATACATCCAGGTTATCGGCTTCCGCAAGGCGGGGAACCGACAAGAGTTATGCGTACAGCTCTCCAACGGGTTGAAAAGAAATATGGCGCCCTTACAGCTCAAAGAATAGTTGATTATGTGGTGTGCTCATCCTATGCTTTCAAGGATAGGGGTGCAAATTGGAAATTGAACCAAGTATTTGGACCGAAGTCTCTTGAACGATTTAACTCCGATAAAGGCCGTATGTTCTTTGAAAACAAATGGCTGGAATCTGAAGATTTGAGTCGGTCGTTACTGCTAAATATGATTGTTGACCGTAGCGAACACCCCAAGGCAAAATTCATTTTTGTCTCCAGTGAGGAAGGCACTAAGCAAAGGCTACTTAATAGAGAAGTCGGTTTTGCTATCTGTCAAACCTCTACATTGGGGTGGTCGCCATTGTCAACAGCATGTTCGGAGTGCCACTTTGTTGCAAAATGTAAAACAGAAACTCAAAAAAAATATCCGGAAATCTTCCGATTAAGAATAGAATATGTCAGCAAACAATAAAACAAACGTCCTTTCGGAAGCTTTCATCGAAGATTTGTTTATCACATGTATAGAGGACAGTTATATACTTTCGATGGTATGCGAGCATTTGGAAGAAGAACATCTCCCAGATCGCAATACAGCAGCTGTTCTCAAAGCTTTTAAGGACTATTATAGAGAATATCGACGAGTGCCGAATTACTCAATTATTCAGCAAAAGCTCGCTGGCAAGAATGGTGCCCTCAGATTTTGGAAGGAAGCCTATGATAACGGTGAAGCATTGGCTACTGATGAATGTCTTGGCTTGCTCGAAGAATATCTAAAACGTGTTGAATTTCAGAAAACATATAAGAAAGCCGGTGAGGTTTATAATCGAGAAGGGTTAGAAAGTGCCCAACAACTGCTTGCAAAGCACGTGGATTGGATGCGTACATTCTCATTAACCGAATCAACTTATACCGATGTGATTGATACTTTTACAACACGGCATATTCAAAATCGTGCTAAAAACAATTCCCGTGGTACTATACGTGCTATCACACGCTTTTATATTGATGAGCTGGACAACCTTAACCAAGATAGGGATTTGCGTGGTCAACTTTCTTGTATCTTGGCTCCAACTGGTGTTGGTAAAAGTCATGCAGCTCGTTGGATAGGCTCACAGGCTTGTATTGACGGTTTTAACGTACTCCATTTCCAGTTAGAAGGTAGCCGAGAGGAAGTTGAAAACGCTTACTCTGCGGCACTTGTTGCTTGTAATGCCTATAGTTATGAAAAGGGCTTTATCAAGGATAAGGACATGGATGCTTTTACTAAAGAATTGGAAAGCATAGCCGGCAAATTGTACGTCAGAAGTTATCCAAAATTCAATCAGCATGTTTCCACTATCAATATCAAGGAAGCTATTGCTGAGTTTCGCAAGAACTATGGCGTTAAACCGGATATTATCCTCATTGATTCTATGGACTTATTGAACGATTCATCTGGTCGTAAGTATGGAGATAGCGGAGAGCGCCTGAAACGCATTGCTGTGGCAAATGACTTAAAGGATATTGCCAGTGAAGAAGAAGTCTGGGTGGTGACGACTTATCAGGCACGCATAGAAAACCCTGATTGGGTAAATGACGAAAAGAACGTATTAACGGAATACTCGTCATCGGAGGCCAAAGGAATCGCCCAGCCACTTACTCACTTGATTACTCTCAATCAATCCGCAAATGAGCGTCGAGAAAAGACAATGAGAATCCATATTGCCAAGAGCCGTTTCTTCCCCAAGGGAGATACATTCAAGATAGCTACGGATTATGACCATGAAAGGTTTTTCGACCGACAAAGAACAGCCAATCTTTAATATACGGAGGTGTTATGTATATAAGTAAGGAAGATAAAGAATACTTGATTCGTGAGCTTCAGGCTGAGCTTCACGCAAGGCTGGACGGCGGTCGTAAAAACCTAATAGTCCCTGAATGTATTTGGTGCGGTAAGACCGGTGGTAAACTTGGAATTTATGTTGGTCCTGAAAAGAATGGCAAAGTATTCGGTATGGCACATTGCTTTTCTTGTGGTAGAACTTGTAAGGACATTAACCGATTTGTAGAAGAAATTGGTCGGTCTGATTTACAGGTTAAGGACACAGCTAAATTTACTCCAGTAGAAGTACCGGAGTTCTTCAATCTGGAAGAGGATGAGATTGATGATGAGCTTGTGGTCGTAGAAATGCCAGAATCTTGGAAACGGTGTTTCAAAAACCCATATTTGAAATCTCGTGGCTTTACCACTGACGATTATGCCTATTTCCCTGTCGGGACAACTCGCGGCCTAAACTTTAAGTTTGACGATTATGTGGTTTTTCCGATATATGATGATGGCGATATTGTAGGATATGTCTCCAGACATGTATGGAGCAAACAAGATATTGATGAATACAACGACAAAGCAAAACGTAACAACAAATATCAGATTCGTCGATACAACAATAGTGTTGAAAATGATTTTGTCAAGCTCCTATACAATTATGATTCCATAATTGAGGATGAGACTGACACCGTGATATTAGTTGAGGGTATATTTGATGTCATTGCCCTTACTCGCAAACTGGATTTGTATGACAACCATCGTATAGTGGCAGTCTGCACATTTGGAAAGAAAATCAGCGATGCCCAGATTTATAAACTGCAAAGTAAGGGCGTCCACGACATCATCATAGGTTACGATACGGACGCATCAGACGCAATCAACGTGGCCGCAGACAAATTGAACGAGTACTTTGACAATGTAATGATTGCCAAACTCGTAGGTGAAGGTAAAGATTGGGATGAAAGTGATTTTTGGTCAATTTATGACAGCTTTGCTTATAATTTATATACACCCATAGAATATAAATTAGGTAATATATGAATGAAGAATGGAAAGCAGTACCGGGATATGAAGGCTTGTATGATGTATCTTCAATGGGGCTCGTGCGTAGTTTGGATAGATTTGTGAATAGCAATAAAGGAAGCCGGCGGCATAGAGGTCGCATTTTGACGCCTAATTTTAACCATAAATATGCCCGTGTGTCTCTATGCAAAGATGGGATTGTTACATATAAGAATATCCATAATTTAGTAGCTATGGCATTTTTAGATTATGACCCTGCTTCTGGATTAGTTGTTGATCATTTGGATAGCTGTAAATCTAATAATTGTGTTTCTAATCTTGAAATTGTTTCACAGCGCGAGAACATCAGAAGATCGTCAATAAAAGGAGAAATGAGTAAGCTGACAGACGAGCAAGTGAAAGAAGTTAAGAAATTGTATAAAACAGGTAAATACACTTTGGTTGATTTAGCTAAAAGGTATTGTGTATCAAGAATCACAATTTGGCGATATATCAATAATTGGTTTTACCGTAACTCTATTACTACACATGGCAAAATCAGATAGAATAATCGAATTGTATGAGTGGCTGGAGAAGAACAAAATTCAGTACACACAAATAGATGCAGAAGTTATTGATATTCCTGGGTTTGGTAAGGCGTATTTCCAAGACACCCAGCGTTCAACCTACAATTCAATCTTCCGCAAAGATACGGACGGTAACTTTATCTTTAATAGTTTGGTGCGTCCAGAAGAATTGCTGAATGATGGCATTGAGAATATCATTTTCAAATTCGGCGACAATTTCTACTATCACAACCTAAATCAAGATTTCAAATTGAATATCTTAAAGTACGTTGGTAAGCGGGCCCAGTTACAACATGACATCCCATTTGTAAATCTTGGGGTGCATACTCCCTTTGAACTCTTGAATGGCAGCTTTATGCCGGAGGAATGGATTCGTAAAGCGAAGTATTTAGGGCATACCGCATTGGGGGTATGTGACTATAATACTATGGCCGCTTGCTTTGTATTTCAAAAAGGTTGTGATGCTGCCGGAATCAAGCCTGTGTTTGGTTATTCCCTTACAGTTGAGGCTGATGGATTTAATTTTGGAGCAAAGATCTATGTTCAGACGCAACAAGGTTTCCGTAACCTGCTGAGAATCCAGAAAGCGATTATGGTAGATAATGTAGAAAACAAGACCATAGATATTTCAGAACTGCTTAATCGGGCAGAAGGCAATGCACTTGTGCTCGATAAATACGCACCAACTTCTTTCGTGGGTAACAAGCAAGTGGTTGAAACATTAACACAGGCGTTTGATCGCATTTTCTATCAAGTTGATTTATCTGAATACAAAGCTGAGCGCATTGACATCAAGGTTTTAGAAGCTGCTAAGAAATACTTCCATGAATGGTATGACGACAGCAAAATGCCACGCCCTGTACTGCTTAGCGATGCGTATTATCTTGACTCCGACGACGCCAAGAATAAAATAATTCTCAATAAGGTAGCAGAGGGTGCCGCACACGAGCAAAGCAGCGACCAGTATTTCAAAGACACTGATGAGCATTATGCTTTGTTTGAGGCCCTATTCGGAGAAGACTGGGATATAGAAGAATTATTCCGTGAATGTGCAGAAAATACGTTCATCATTGCAGACCATGCAGAAGGACGTATGGACACTACCAGAAACTATATGCCGAAATACGATATGACTCCGGAAGAACTGGGGAAATATGGCACCACCCATAATATGTTCAATCAACTTTTGGAGGAAGGACTTCAGTGTTTGGCCCCTAAAGATAAAATGGATCAGTATCGGAAGCAGATGGAGTACGAGAAATACATCATTGAATCTACTGATAATGTGGACTATTTGCTTGTGCAGTATGATACTTGCAACTGGGCTCGTAAGAACAACATTTTTGTGGGTTGTGGACGTGGCTCTGCTGCCGGCTCTCTGCTTCTTTATTTGCTGGGAATTACCCTCATAGACCCTATTAAATACAATCTCATCTTCGAGCGTTTCCTACTTCCTGAGCGTGCCGGACTGTCTCCAGCAGATACAACCATTATTGGTAACGACATGGATTCTAATCGTTATTTTGAGCTTACATTAGACAATGACAAAATCATCAAAGTCGATTACGATGCTGAGTTCATGGTTAAGCGGATGGGTACCGAAGAGCCTATCAGAATATATGCTGATGAACTCCAAGAGGGTGATGAAATCATCTTTGATAACAAAGACATTCTTTTTACAATCAACGAGTTATAATTATGAACAAAAACGAGATTTTATACAAGGAGTTTAAGAAAATGGTGAAATCATCGCCATATTTCTGTAAAAATCTACCTGTCGCAAATCACAGTACAAAATGTGATGCGTGCGGACACATGTATGATTATAGGTACGCTCCAATGGTTACAGATGAGCTTTGGCAACGCTTTGGTCATGGTGTTAAATTCATGTGTGCACATTGCATGGAACAAGCTAATAATGGCAAGTTAAGCATCGTCCAATTGCAACCGTCTTTAATGTCGATTAACTATTTATTTTGCAATGATTTGTATATGCCCGACGATGAAATGACGGCCAGCAAATTGATTGAGTTTTCCAAATTCGTTAATGACAGAATAGAAAAATACGATTGATATGGAATTGACAGATGAAATGAGTCGTGCGTTTCAAATTATAGAAGAAACGACAGACAGCCTCTTCATTACAGGCAAGGCTGGAACCGGGAAGACCACATTCCTGAAGTACATAGTTGAGAACACTCATAAAAATATCATTGTGGCTGCATCAACCGGGATTGCAGCTATCAATGCAGGGGGTGTGACATTACATAGTTTGTTTGGAATCCCGTTTGACTTACAAGGACCAAATTCGCCTATCAAAGGAAAACTGTATCAAGATAAGTTTGAACTATTCGGTAAACTTGATACGCTTATTATCGATGAAGCGAGTATGGTCCGGCCAGATGTGCTGGATTATGTGGATCGAAAACTGAGGCTCTACAGAATGAATGAACTTCCATTTGGCGGTATTCAAATCGTGCTGTTTGGAGACTTGTTCCAGTTACCTCCGGTTATAAAGAAAAATGAGGAAATCATTCTTCGACAGTGGTATCGTGGAAACTACTTCTTCTATTCTCATGCACTTAGAGAAGTAGGTTTTCAAATTGTTGAACTCACTAAAGTATTTCGTCAGAAAGATGAACGATTTGTTAATATGCTAAATCGCATACGAGAATATCAACTTCTTCCGATGGATATTGATGATTTGAGCGAACTGCGGGACAATCGAGAGAGCAAAGACTTCAATACGCAAGCTATTCATATTTGTTCATTGCGCCGCGATGCCGATAAAATCAATAGTCAAATGATAGGAGAAACGACACATTCATTTACAGCAGAGTTCAAGGATGCTTTCAATCCTAAAAATGCGCCTTGTGATTTGGATTTGAAGCTACGTGTTGGTGCTCGCGTAATGACTTTAGTAAACGATAACAGACAGGGGTTCTATAATGGTTCTATGGGCACAGTAACTGATATTAGTGCCACTAAAATTGGAGTAATGTTGGATGCCGGCCATCAGGTCATCATTGAGCCTTTCACATGGGTTGACCGAGAATATAAAGTTAATGGCAATGAGATTGAAACAATTGAAAAAGGAAGTTGCAGGCAATTCCCACTTACTTTGGGATGGGCAATCACAATTCATAAAAGTCAAGGACTTACCTTTGACAACGTGGTTATACATTGCCCCTATGCGTTTGCGCCTGGAATGTTATATGTAGCATTGAGCCGATGTACTTCGATGAAAGGAATCGTAACGGATTTTTTCATTAACAAAAGAGCCATTATTAAGGATAAAGAGCTCATCGCTTTTAACCACATCTGCCGGAATAACGGTAATAAGTTTAATCTTGACATATATCGCGCCATTTGCAAAAGTTTGAGCTATGAGGGTAACTAAAATACAAGAACATCATACGAAACATCCAGTCAAAGTACTGGACTGTTTCGTTGACTCCGGCTATGTAAAAACAGAGCACGGATCACTTCCTGACGTGGACAACGATTTCCAGTCAGACAAGCGTCAAGAAGTTAAGGAATACATAGAACGCCGTTACAATCACGATGGTAAGCAGCGCGTGTTTTCTGCCGGCACATTTACCACTCTAAAAGCCAAGGCGGTTATTAAGGATGTGGCTCGTACAATGCGCATCAGTCCTTCTTTGGTAAATTATCTAACGGCTATTATAGAGGATGATGGTGCCGATTATACAGAAATCTTCAAACTTGCGGCTTCTAACCGAAAGATTGCCAAATTTATCCATGACTATCCGCAACTGTTTGAAGACATACGCACTCTCATGTTTCAACCTCGCTCCAGTTCGGTCCATGCTTCAGCATTACTTGTAACTCCGGACGATATGGACGGCGAAGATGTGGAGTGTTTTGACTTTGTGCCTATTAAAAAAGTTGACGACATCCTTGTAAGTGAGAATAGCGGTTACGACCTCGATGAACTGGGCTTGCTCAAAAACGATTGTCTGGCAACTAAGGAGCTTTCCAAACTTCACCAGACTTTTGATCTAATCAATGAGCATTATGGTGCCGGCCTTACAATGGAGGGTGTAGTGGAAAGTGACTTGGCTAATGAACGTGCATACGAATTGTTACGCCAAGGTTGCACGCAGAATGTATTCCAGCTTTCATCACGAGGCATGACGAAATTTTTGGTTGAGATGCAACCCACTTGTATTCACGATTTAATTGCGGCCAACGCCCTGTTTCGTCCGGCGACATTGGAAAACGGTTCAACAGAGGCTTATGTTGACAGAAAAAAAGGACTGGTGGCGCCAACGTATCTTTGGGGTACTTATAACGCCCTGAATGACACATTCGGGTTAATTACCTACCAGGAACAAGTTGCCCAGATTGCTCGTGAAGTTGGCGGCTTCTCGTTAGGTGAAGGTGTAAAACTCGTAAAGTTCATCTCAAAGAAAAAGGCTGAGAAGATTCAAGCCATGCGTGAGAAATTCTTGAAAGGAGCAAAAGAGAACGGCTGTCCGATAGAAGATGCCATTGCTATTTGGCAACAGATTGAAGCGTGCGGTTCTTACCTCTTTAATAAATCCCACGCAACTGCCTATGCTGTTACCTCATATATCGGTGCTTTTCTGAAAGCACAATATCCAACAGCGTTTTATACGGTCGCACTGGAATGGGCTGATGACAAAGAACTTATACCTATCATGTCCGAAATGGAGGCTTGCAGCAACGCTAAGGTAGTGTCACCGGACATCAACAAGAGTGCGATGAGTTTCTATACGGACTATGAAACCAATCAGATATTCTGGTCGCTTTCTCGTATTAAAATGGTTGGCACAAAAGCGGTTGATTGGATTATCAACGAGCGCAACAAAAATGGTGAGTTTACCAGTATTAACAACTTCATTGAGCGCATATTCAAGTATAAACTCAAGAAATATCAATACTGGGATGATCCAGACAATGAAGATGAGGTACAACGATGCCCAGTCAATGCCCGTCATGTCCTCAATCTTATCCTTGCTGGATGCTTTGACAAGATAGAAAACGCACTGTCGGTAGTTGAAAGATATGCAATTGTGGAGAAGGCTGCGGAAACCCTTGGGTTTGAAATCAAACAAAAAGATTTCCCCGATGACTTACGCAACAAGCACTATTTCTGGTCTCAGCAACAAATTAAAGTGTCCGGTCTCGGAGCCATTGATTATAAACGAATCTACGACAACAGTGCGATTAAAGAACAGATTCGTGGTCGAGCAGCATACACTACGCTTAAAGACTCCTTGAGTGAGGATAAAGATGGTAGAAAGGCTGCTATTGCCGCTACCATAGTAGAAATGGAGGAAAAGAAGTTCACCAGTAAGAAAACTGGGGAGCAAGAGGTGTTCTGCAAAGTCACCCTTCAGCAGAATAACGATATGGCAGAATTGGTGATATGGCCTGAAGAGTATCGTAATGCTCGTGCCTTACTCATTGGCGCCAAGAACAAATTGATAATCTGTATGGCTACCGTGAAATACAGTGACTACGTTGGCCATAATAATCTCCAACTCACTCGTAACAATTTTATTGAGATAATATGAAACCGTTGATTATTTGTATTGTAGGAGCATCTGGAAGTGGTAAAACAACCGCTTCCATGATTCTCCAACAACAGTTGGGATGGACTGCTATTGCGTCTTATACGACACGCCCTATGCGTAAAGGAGAGGTAAATGGAAAAGACCATTGGTTTGTTAAACCAGACCAAGTACCTCCTCAAAGTCGAATGTGTGCTTACACAAATTTCGGAGGTTATGAATACTGGACAGAGTGGGATCAATTCCTTACGCTCTTTCCCAGTGTGTATGTAATTGATGAAAAGGGGCTCATAAATTTACAGAGTAAAGAATCTACTCCTTTCCCATTCTCTCTGGTGACAATCAAGATTAAGCGAGATAATTTGAAAGACATTGACGATAAGCGTAAAGCGCGAGACAATGACCGTATCAACATCCCAGATGAACTATATGATTATGTCATCAATAACAATGGCTCGATTGAGAATCTTCGCGCCACTCTTTATTTAACAGCACAGTGTATAATTCAAAAACATCAATAATATGGCAGCACCTAAAGAAGAATCCCCGGTATTGGTAGCGTTTACCCTGGACTTTGAGACCGGCGGTTTGAAATGTCAGACATCGGCTTGTACTCAGATAGCGGTACATGCCACTCGACTCGATACTTTTGAAAAGATTGGCACATATCAAAGCTACATTGCTCCTTATAACCGTAAGGAAATAGCCGGCGCCACCAAAAAACGCAAAACATTAAAGTCAAAATATGACAATGATGATGCAGTAGCAATGGACTATGAGGCAAGAGCGTTGGAATATTCAGCTATCACTATGGATATGCTGGAGTCCTATGGCAAACCCATTGAAATAGTGGCACAGGAGGTCCTTCAGTTTATGATAGACAATACGCCTAAGTGTCCTAAAAACATGAAACCATTTTTGATAGGACAGCATATCGCATTTGACGAGGGGTTCCTTTGCCAAATGTTCGAGTACGCTGGCCTTATGAATGAACTGAAAAAGGTTCTCCGGGGAGATGAGGATTTCTACGGAAACTGGCATCCGCTCTATGTAGATACGATTGTACTTGGGCAGCTTGCGCTATGTCATTTACCTAATGTCAACTCATACAAACTGGAAATCATGTGTGAAAATCTGGGAATTGAATTGGATGATGCCCATGATGCAGACGCAGATGTTTCGGCTACTACCAATGTCGCCGCTGTTCTCACTCAGCGTATGAGAAGTATAGGTGGTGAATACGAAGGTGAAGAACTTGCAATTTCAAAGGCCGAAAAATCACGTAAACACTTCAAAATATAACCCGTTGGCGGAATTAATTTAAGTTGATAAATATG